>NZ_JBFUFQ010000172.1:0-12536 GCF_056403355.1 Rhizobacter sp. P2_H3
GCGCTGCGCGACCAGCGGCGCGCGCGCCCACAGCGCGATGCCGGTGCCCGGCACCAGGTCGACCTGCGCGCGCGTCGCGGCCCAGGCCTGCTCGAACGCGACCGGYAGGTTCCAGGCCTGCGCCGCGAGCTGCGCATACAGCGTCTCGAAGAAGTACTCGGCCAGCGCATCGTCGAACGTATCCTGGAAGCCCATCGCCGCCAGCACGCCGGCCGGCAGCAGCTGCGGCGCAATGCGGGCCGCGGAGTTCCACAGGTTCAGGCCGACGAAGAACGGCCGGTGCCGGCCGCCGCCGGTCAGCGCATGGGCCAGCTCGGGCGGCGCCACCATCACCGGCAGGCCGTCGCTGCGGCGCATCAGGACACCGTCGACGACGCCCTTGTCGTCGCGCTGCCAGTCGGCGGCACTGCGCTGCTCGTCGCGCAGCGTCACCGCCACGTCGGTGCCGGTGCCACCGTTCGCAAGCTTCGCGATGCCCTCGTGGTTGTCGAAGCCGCAGAGGTGCACGATCTCCGGCCGGAACGCCGCGCACAGCGCCGTCAGCTCGGCGAGCGTCGGGTTCACGGCCACGCGCCAGCGCGGGTCGTCGCCGGCCAGCCCGAAGGCGCGGCGCACGCGCTCGGTCTCGTCGCCCGCGTCATAGGCCTGGGCCAGCGCGCCGGGCAGCGACTGCACGACCAGCACCCGGCCGTCCATGCGGCGCCCGGGCAGCGGTGGCGCGTCGACAGGGTCGAGCTGCCGCATCACCGTCAGCCCCGATCCGGACGCCCCCATGCGCCGGTAGCGCCGCGTGGCGCGCGACAGCACGAACTCCCACGGGAAGATGCGGCCTTCCCAGCCGACGCTCTCGGACTCGAACGGCATCGTCACGACGACGCGCCCGGCCTGCGCGATCTCGCGCAGCGCCTCGTCCGTCAGGCCGAAGGCCGCCAGCGTCGCGGTGGCATCGGCCTGGTGGCGATCGGCCACGTCGGGCATGTCGCGCCAGCGCTCGCGGCTGCGCAGCACGTAGCTCCAGCGCAGCGCCTCGTTGGCCAGCGAACGCGGCCGCGCCACGCCGGCCGGCGCCGCGCCGGGCCCGCCGAGCAGGTAGCGCCGCGTGGCGGTGACGATCTGGATGCGGGGCAGGAAGCCGTCGGCTTCGTTTCGCGGGGGCATGGGGTTCTCCGGTTCGCCGGTGCTCGGGGGCAGGCCGCGCGCAGTCTATCGGGATGCGATGGCGCCGCGCTGGTAATATACGAACCATATATGATCCATACATTCATGGCGAGAACCCGATGGGCATCGTGAAGATTTCAGACCAGATGCATGACAACCTGCGCAGCGCGAGCGATGCGCTGAGCCGCTCGATCAACGCGCAGGCCGAGCACTGGATGCGCGTGGGCATGCTGGCCGAGCTGCACCCCGCGCTGAGCTACGGCGACATCTGCCAGATGATGCTGCGCGCCGCGCAGTCGAAGGAGCCGGCGCTGTCGTTCGTGAAGCCGGAACCGCCGCGGGCGGCCACGCTGCGCGCACCGCGGAGGGTGGCCCGATGAACCGCACGGCGAATGGCCAGAGCGCGCGCCCGGCGCGCCACGTCAAGTTCCACCCGCCCGCCGATCTCGCGATGGCGCGCGCCGCCGGCGCGCTGGCCGCCGAGGTGCTGCAGATGATCGCGCCGCACGTGAAGGCCGGCATCAGCACCGGCGAGCTCGACCGGCTGTGCCACGAGCACATCGTGCAGGTGCAGAAGGCGATTCCGGCCAACGTCGGCTACCACGGCTACACGAAGACGATCTGCGCCTCGGTCAACGAGGTGGTGTGCCACGGCATCCCGTCGGAAGGCGAGGTGCTGCGCGATGGCGACATCGTCAACATCGACGTCGCGGTGATCCGCGACGGCTGGTACGGCGACACCAGCCGCAGCTTCCTGGTCGGCGAGGTGTCGCCGCTCGCGCGCCGGCTGGTCGACACCACCTACGAGGCGATGCGCGCCGGCATCCGCGCGGTGCGCCCGGGCGCGACGCTCGGCGATGTCGGCCACGCGATCCAGTCGGTGGCGCAGCGCGAGGGTTTCAGCGTCGTGCGCGAGTACTGCGGCCACGGCATCGGCCGCATCTACCACGACGAGCCGACGGTCGCGCACTACGGCCAGCCCGGCCAGGGGCTGCGGCTCGCGCCGGGCATGGTGTTCACGATCGAGCCGATGCTGAACGCCGGCAAGGCCGGCACGCGCACGCTGCCCGACGGCTGGACGGTGGTCACGCGCGACCGCTCGCTGTCGGCGCAGTGGGAGCACATGGTCACGGTGACCGAGAGCGGCGTCGAGGTGCTGACGCCGTGGCCGGAAGGGACCGGCGCCTACCCCGCGGTTCCGTAGGGCCGAGCGCCGGGCCGCCCCAAGCCGGCCCGCATCCCCCCGGGGGATCGACCGGCGTACCCGCCGGTCGAGGGGTCGTCATGCCCCTTCAGGGCACCAGCGAATGCACCCACGCCGACACCGGGTTGCCGCGGATCATCAGCCGGTTGCGCGCGAGGCATTCGAACTGCGCGCCGAGCTTGCGGGCGACCGCAAGGCTCGGCTCGTTGCCTTCGGCGACGACGATCTCGATGCGCTGGAAACCCAGTGCGCTGAAACCATAGCTGGCCAGCGAACGCGCGGCGCGGGTCGCGATGCCTTGCCCCTGGGCCGACTGGCGGACCCAGTAGCCGAGGTTGCAGACCCGGTGGATGGTGTTGAACTGGTTGAGCCCGGCGCCGCCGACCAGCCGGCCGCTGCGCTCGTCGAACAGCCCGAACTCGCAGGCCTGGCCTTGTGCCAGGCTGTCGGCGCAGTCATCGGCCCAGTCGATCGCGTCGCGCACGCCGTAGCCGGGGTGGCACCAATCCATCCAGCGGCCGATCGTGCCGATCGATTCGCGGACGGCTTCGGCCATCGCGCGGGCGTCGTCGCGCGTCCAGGGGCGAAGCACCATGCCGTCGAAGCGCAGGGGCTCCATCGGATCGCGCGTGTCGATGCGGCGCGAGGCGGTGTCACCCATCTCGAGCTGCCAGGGCGCAGCGGCCAGTGGCGCAGCCTCGGTGGGCGGCAGGGTGTCGTCGACGACACGTCCACTCTGACTGAAATCACCGAAGTCATCGAGGTACGAAGCAGCGGCATCGTCGCGGGGGCGCGCGTCACGGGAGAGGACATCACGAAAGGCCATTGTTCGCATCATCGGTGGGCGCCACGCGCCGGTCGTCTTCGATCACGGTGTCCGCCCAGGCGCTGCCCGACGGGAACCCCGTGTCCTGGATCGTCGAGGGCGCTGCGGCATCGGCGTCGTGCCGCAGCGGCGCACCGCCGATGCGGGACCACAGTCGCTGGAACATCGGCGCCGCATCCTCGGCACCAGGTTTTCTGGAAGACATCGATTCCATCCCTGGAGGAACGCCGACCATCGGCGCGATGTCGGATGAATGGCAAGAAGCGGTCCATGGCGGGCCAACCGCCGCGGCCGCGATTTGTCAGTCCCCGCTTTCGGCCGGGCCGCGCCGGCGCTGCGTTTGCCGCGGCCATCGACACGCTGCGCCCGCGCCCTTCAAAAAGCGTCAGGTGCCGATTGCGTCGGCCGGCGGACACTTCTTGTTCCAGGGTGCCGCGGATGGTCACTGCCCGTGGTCCAGCACCGCGCGCACCTTGGTCGCCAGCGCCTGCGCGGTGTAGGGCTTGGGCAACAGCTCGACACCCGGGTCGAGCCGCCCGCCGTGCACGATGGCGTTCTGCGCATAGCCGGACGTGAACAGCACCGCGATGCCGGGCAATCGTTCACGCGCCTTGTCGGCGAGCTCCGGGCTCTTCAGGCGGCCGGGCATCACGACATCGGTGAACAGCAGGTCGATCGCCGCGTGGTGCGCCACCGCATCGTCGATCACGACCAGCGCCTGGTCGGCATCGCCCGCCTTCAGCACCCGGTAGCCGAGCTCCTGCAGCATCTCGACGGTGGCGCCGCGCACCGCGGCATCGTCCTCGACGACCAGCACGGTCTCGTCGCCGCCGGCGCCGGTGCCGCTGCCCGGCGTCGCGTCGACCGCGTCGGCGCCTTCGTGCGCACGCGGCAGGTAGAGCTTGACGGTGGTGCCGTGCCCGGGCTCGCTGTAGATCTTCACATGGCCACCCGACTGGCGCACGAAGCCGTAGACCATCGACAGCCCGAGCCCGGTGCCGCTGCCGGTCGGCTTGGTGGAGAAGAACGGCTGGAACACCTGGGCCAGCACCTGCGGCGTCATGCCGCAGCCGGTGTCGCTGACGGCCAGCATCACGTACTGGCCCGGCTTCACGTCGACCTGGCCGCGCACGTAGTCGTCGTCCAGGAAGGCGTTGCCGACCTCGATCGTCAGCCGGCCATTGCCATCCATCGCGTCGCGCGCATTGATCGCCAGGTTCAGCAGCGCGTTCTCGATCTGCGTCGGGTCGACGAAGGTGTTCCACAGGCCCGCGGAGACGATGGCCTCGACCTCGACGCCCTCGCCGATCGAGCGGCGCACCAGGTCCTCGATGCCGTGGATGAAGCGGCCGACGTTGACCACCCGCGGCGCCAGCGCCTGGCGGCGGCCGAAGGCCAGCAGCTGGCTCGCCAGCTTGGCGCCGCGGCGCACCGCGTCGGTGGCGCTGGCCAGGCGCTGCATGACCTTCTCGTCGGCGTGCGTGAGGCGCGACACCAGGTGCAGGTTGGCCGAGATCACCTGCAGCAGGTTGTTGAAGTCGTGCGCGACGCCGCCGGTCAGCTGRCCGACGGCCTCCATCTTCTGTGCCTGGCGCAGGCGCTCCTCGGCCTGGTGGCGCTCGGTGACGTCGACCGCCTCGGGCACGATCGCGACCACCGCGCCGTCGCGGTCGTGCACCGGGCGCATCGCGAAGTCGAACTGCCGCCAGCCGGCCGGCAGCAGCAGCCGGATCTCCTGGCGCAGGCTGTGGCCCTGGGCCGCCGCCTGCACCGCCTGGCGCACCGTCTGCGGCATGCCCGGCGTGCGGGCGAACCACGGCGTGTCCCAGAACGGGCGGCCGATCACCGTGTCGAGCGTCGACTCGATGCCGCGCAGCGAGGATTCGTTGGCGTCGAGCACGCTGCCGTCGAGCGCCAGCAGGCCCTGGTACTGGAAGCTGGTCGCGAAGATCGTGCGCATGCGCGCCTCGCTGGCCTGCAGCGCGGCGGTGCGCGCGGCGACCAGGGCCTCGAGCTGCGACTGCAGTTCGGTGTGCCGCACCTGCGCATCGAGCAGCAGCTGCGCGGTGCGTTGCCGCTCGCCCACTTCATGGCGATGCAGCCGCCGCGAGCAGTGCAGCGACCAGCCCAGCCACACCGCCACCGGCAGCAGTGCGCCCAGCAGCAGCACCAGCATCAGCGGCGGCGTGTCCATCGTCATCGCAGCCGGGTTCTGGACAGCCGCTTCGCATTGGCCACCGCGGTGCGGTGCACCGGCGCGAGGCCCTGGCCGAGCACGCCGAGCGCGGCCGACTGCAGGTGCGTGCCGATCGCCTGCGCCGACGGCGGGCCCCAGGGCGACAGGCAGGCGCGCCACCAGAACACCGCGAAGGCCTGCTGCGCGCGCCACACCTGCAGCCCCATCGCCATCCACGACTGCTGGAAGGCGGCGGTCTTCTCGGCGCTCATCAGCTTGAACTCGCGCTGGTCGCGGGGGGAGGGCGCGGCGCCCGCCAAGGCCATGCGGGCGATGCGGTGCGCCATCACCGGCGGCACCGCGAAGGCGAGTTCGGCACTGCGTTGCGCGAGCGTGCTGTGTTGGCGTTTCGACATGGCGTGCTCCTGGGTTGAAGCCACTGTAAGGGCCGGCCGGCGGCTTCGGTGACGTCGGGCCGCCGGTCGCGCCCTATTCCTACAGCGCGTGCCATCGCAGTCCGACGCGCAGCGCCGCGGCGCACGACGACGATGGATCCATCCCCTTCAGGAGACCACGGTCATGGCTTATCAGAACGTCGAAAGCGTCGGCATCTCCACCGGTCCTCGCGCCGCTCCCGCGCCGGCCCAGCGGACCGAGGCGGCGCCCCGCAGCGCGGTGTCGTGGGGCGCTGTGCTCGCCGGTGCGGCCGCGGCGGCCGCGCTGTCGCTGATCCTGCTGGTGCTCGGCGTCGGGCTCGGCCTGTCGTCGATCTCGCCGTGGGCGCGCGACGGCGCCAGCGCCGCCGCCGTCGGCGCCGGCACGATCCTGTGGGTCACGCTGACGCAGCTCGCCGCGTCGGGGATGGGCGGCTACTTGGCCGGCCGGCTGCGCACGCGCTGGGCCGACACCGCTGCCGACGAGATCTACTTCCGCGACACGGCGCATGGCTTCCTCGCGTGGGCGGTCGCATCGCTCGCCACCGCGGCGCTGCTGGGCAGCGCGATCGGCGGCATCGTCGGCACGACCGCGCGCGTCGGCGGCGCGGCCGGTGCAACGGTGGCGACGGCCGCCGCGGCCGGCGGCTCCTCCGAGCTGATGAGCTACCACGCCGACGCGCTGTTCCGCCGCGACGCCAACGCGACGGTCACCGCCACCGACGCGCCGCCGCTCGCCGAGGTGACGCGCATCTTCGCCACCGCCGGCCGCGCTGCGACGCTGCCCACCGACGACACGCGCTACCTTGGCCAGCTGATCTCGCAGCGCACCGGCCTGTCGCAGGCGGATGCCGAGAAGCGCGTCACCGACACCTGGACCCGGCTGCAGACCGCGCTGAACGATGCGCAGGCGCGGGCCCGCGACACCGCCGACAGCGCGCGCAAGGCCTCGGCCTACGCGTCGCTGTGGCTGTTCATCTCGCTGCTGGCCGGCGCCTTCGTCGCGAGCCTGTGCGCGACCTGGGGCGGCCGCCAGCGCGACCTCTGAATTCACCATCAACCGGAGACATCCGATGCGATCCCTGCTGCTGTTCTTCCTCGGCGTCCCCATTCCGATCATCATCCTGATCGCGCTGTTCTTCCACTGATGGCGTGCCCTTGAGATGACCGAGGTCCGTACCGGCCAGGCCGACACGCCGCTGACGCGCGACGAGTTCGGCCGGCGTTTCCGGCAGCGCTGGGCGGATCCGGCGTACGACGGCGAGCGCGCGGCCATCGCGCGGCTCGAGGCCATCGCCTGGCTCGCCGTCGACGAAGGGCGCAAGGCGCCCGTCACCCGGCCCGCCGGCCCGGGCTTCGCGGACCCGGGCTACGAGACCTCGGTCGAGTGGCTCGACACGCACCAGCGCCTGAAGGCCGCGCAGGCGAACTGGGCGAAGCCCGGCACGCGCTCGCGCGTGCTGGTGATCTGCGGCAGCGCCCGCAACGACGGCACCTGCCCCGGGGAGATGTCGAAGACCTGGCGCCTGGGCGGCCTGGTGCGCGAGGAGGTCGTGCGCGCCGGCGTCGATGCCGACCTGTTGGACCTGAGCCTCGTGACCTCGGAGTACGGGCGCCGCATCCATCCGTGCAAGGGCTGCGTCGGCACCGCGATGCCGCTGTGCCACTGGCCGTGCAGCTGCTACCCGAACCATGCACTCGACCAGGCGAGCGACTGGATGGCCGAGATCTACGAGCGCTGGGTCAGCGCGCACGGCATCGTGATCGTCGCGCCGACCTACTGGTACCAGTCCCCGAGCCCGCTGAAGCTGATGATCGACCGGCTGGTCTGCGCCGATGGCGGCAACCCGGACCCGAGCAGCACGCACGGCAAGAAGGCGGCCGAGGCGAAGGCGATCGAAGAGCGCGGCTGGGATTTTCCGAAGCACCTGGCCGGCCGCGTGTACGGCCTGGTGGTGCATGGCGACGTGGCCGGCGTCGAGCAGCAGCGGCATGCGCTTGCCGACTGGCTGGACTGGATGGGGCTCGTCGATGCGGGCGATGGTGCGCAGCTCGCGCGCTACCTGGGCTACTTCGAGCCGTACTTCAACAGCCACGAGACGCTGGATGCCGATACCGCGTTCCAGCAGGAGACCCGCCAGGTCGCGCAGGCCGTGCTGGCGGCCGTGGCGCAGCTGCGAAGCGGCACGCTCTCGCGGCTGGATGCGGCGCTGAAGCCGCCCCGGCCGAAGTAGCGTCCCGGATCACACCCGCGGCGGATCCCCTTCGCGCTGCGGATGGCGGTGCTTCGCCACCGCCGCGATGAAGGCCTGTGCCGTCTTGTCGTCGCCGCTGCCGAACAGCACACCGGGGTCCGGCGAGCCATCGCCGAGCGTGGTCGGCACCTGCGCCTTCTCGATCAGCGCGCGGCCGGCGCCGAGCGCCAGCAGCGTCTTGCCATGGCGCCACGTCAGCGTCGCATATTCCAGCGCCTGCCCGAGCCCGAGCAGCACCTCGACGCCCTTCGGGCCATCGGGCAGCACGACCGCGTCGAACAGCACCGGCGGCGAGTTCTCGAGCGAGCCGGTGGCCTCCAGCGGCTCGCCGTCGGCCGTGGTGACCGCGCCGATGCGCGGCGCGACCACCGTCGGCACCGCGCCGGCCTTGCGCAACGCGGCCAGCAGCTTCGCGATCGGCTTGCCGGCCACGCCATGCGCCGCGAGCAGCGCGATGCGGCGCGTGCGGACGCCGCCCTCGCCCGGCCGTGCCGCCAGCGACAGCGGCGGCGACACCGTCACCTCCGGCCGTGCCGGCTTCGGCAGCGCGCGCGGCAACGGCGGCGGCAACGCCATGCCGAGCCCGTCGGCGACGGCCTTGGCCAGCGGCTTCGAGACGTTGATCAGCGAGGCCACCATGCGCTCGCGCACCGCCGGCACCGTCACCTTGCTCAGCTCGAAGCGGAAGCCGCCGATGATGTGCGCCTGCTCCACCGGCGTCTGGCTGTTGTAGAACAGCGTGGCCTGCGTGTAGTGGTCGGCGAATTTCTCCGGCTTGCCGCGCAGCTTCTCGCCGTCGATCGGCTGCGGGAACGACACGAAGCCCTTCGAGCCGGCCTGGAACGGGCACCCGCCGCCGAGCGAGTTCGGCTCGTAGGCGACCCGCCCGCGGTTCAGCGCCTGCCGGTGCATCCCGTCGCGCTGGTTGTTGTGCACCGGCGCGAGCGGCGCGTTGATCGGGATCTCATGGAAGTTCGGCCCGCCGAGCCGCGAGATCTGCGTGTCGACGTACGAGTGGATGCGCCCGGCCAGCAGCGGGTCGTTGCTGAAGTCGATGCCCGGCACCACGTGCGCGACGCAGAACGCCACCTGCTCGGTCTCGGCGAAGAAGTTGTCCGGGTTGCGGTTCAGCACCAGGCGGCCCACCGGCTGCAGCGGCACCAGCTCCTCGGGGATGATCTTGGTGGCGTCGAGCACGTCGAAGCTGAAGGCCTCGGCCTGCGCCTCGCTGAACACCTGCAGCCCGAGCTCCCACTCGGGGTAGTCGCCCGCCTCGATCGCCTCCCACAGGTCGCGCCGGTGGTAGTCGGCATCGGCACCGGCCAGCTTCACCGCTTCGTCCCACACCAGCGAGTGCGTGCCGAGCAGCGGCTTCCAATGGAACTTGACGAAGCTCGATTCGCCGCGCGCATTGACGAAGCGGTAGGTGTGCACGCCGAAGCCCTGCATCATCCGGTAGCTGCGCGGGATCGCGCGGTCGGACATCACCCACATCAGCATGTGGGTCGACTCCGGCATCAGCGAGACGAAATCCCAGAAGGTGTCGTGCGCCGAGGCGGCCTGCGGCATGCCGTTGTGCGGCTCGGGCTTCACCGCATGGACCAGGTCGGGGAACTTCATCGCGTCCTGGATGAAGAACACCGGGATGTTGTTGCCGACCAGGTCCCAGTTGCCCTCGTCGGTGTAGAACTTGATCGCGAAGCCGCGCACGTCGCGCGCGGTGTCGATCGAGCCGCGCTCGCCGGCCACGGTGGAGAAGCGCACGAACACCGGCGTGCGCTTGCCGGCGTCGGCGAAGGGTGCGGCGCGCGTCAGCCTGGTCAGCGGCTTGTAGCACTCGAAGTAGCCATGTGCGGCCGAGCCGCGCGCATGCACGATGCGCTCCGGGATGCGCTCGTGGTCGAAGTGGGTGATCTTCTCGCGCAGGATGAAGTCTTCGAGCAGCGTCGGCCCGCGCAGCCCGGCCTTCAGCGAGTTCTGGTTGTCGCCGACGGCGACGCCCTGGTTCGTCGTCAGCACCTCGCCGTCGGCATCGGCGCGCACGCGCTGCAGCGAGCCGAAGCCTTCGTGCGACGGCGCAGCGTCGCCGCCCTCACCGGTCTTGCCGGTGTCGTTGGCCTCGCTCAGCGTGCCGGCACCGGTGGAGGCCGATGACAGCTGGCTGCGCTGCCCGACGGGCGGCGCGATCGCGTTGTCGCGCCCGATCTCGTTCGGCTTGTTGGCGTTGTACGGGATCGCCGCCGCCAGGGCTTGCACCTCGACGGCCTGGCGCTCCTGGCCGGCCGGGCTCGGCGGAATCGGGCGGCGCTTGCCGGCGGAGGTCTTCGGGGGAGTCTTCGGCATGGGGTGTCCTTCGGGTTCTCGTCTTCAGGGCGTCTTGCGCGGCTGGGTCGACTGCAGGTCGGGTGGCGCCGGCTTGTGCAGGCTGGCCTTGCCGGCTTCGGCCGACGGCAGTTCGGCGGGCGTCGCGCCATCCGGGTTGGTGCCGGCCTTCGGGCCGTGCTTGGTGTCGGGGCTGCCGGCGTCGTGGATGCTGCGTGGCTTGTTCGACGGGCGCGGTGTGGAGGGGCTGGCGGGCTTGGTCATTGCAGTCTCCTGAAGTGGGGGATGCTCAGCGCCGCGGGCGGCCGAGGATCCAGACAGCGGCGACCAGCGCCGCGGCGATGCCGACACCGGCGGCGACACGCTTGCCGCTCGGACGATGGCGGCCGAGAAACACCTTGGCCCCGGCGAGCAGCAAGCCGTAGCGGCCCGCCTTGCCCGGTGTGCGGAGCCAGTCGGCAACCGCCTTGCCGACGTGCGACAGCGGCCGCGCGGGGCGTGGGTTGTCGGTCAGCCGCGCGGTGCTGCCGTGGTCATCGATGTATCGGGTGGTCATGGGCTGTCCCTGTCGTGGCGTGACGATCATGGGCAAACGGCGTACCTGTGCAGGGCTCGCAAGTTCGCACTCACAGTCGCGTGCTTCTCCTACAGCGGATGCGGTTCGAGTGCATAGATTGGAGGGGTCACTTAACAGGAGTTCCCATGCCGACATCCCACACCGCCACCCGTTCGCACACCGCCACCGCCACGCGCACCCGCAAGGCACCGCCGGCCGATGCGATCAAGCTGCTGCGCGCCGACCACGCCGAGGTGAAGAAGCTGTTCGCCGAGTACGAGAAGCTCGCGAAGGCCGAAGCCGATGCCAGCGAACGCGAGGCGCTGGCGCTCGACATCTGCAACAAGCTGACGGTGCACGCGCAGATCGAGGAAGAGATCTTCTACCCGGCCTGCCGCGACGCACTGCAGGACAAGGACGACCTGCTCGACGAAGCCACCGTCGAGCATGCGAGCGCGAAGGACCTGATCGCCCAGTTGCAATCGAGCTCGCCCGACGACGACATGTACGACGCCAAGGTCAAGGTGCTCGGCGAGTACATCGACCACCACGTGAAGGAAGAGCAGAACGAGCTGTTCCCGAAGGTGCGGGCGAAGCTCGACCTGAAGGACCTGGGTGAGCAGGTGCAGGCACGCAAGGAAACCTTGCTGGCCAGGCTGGACGCCGCGCACTGACGAACGCGTCCCGGACCGCCTGTCGCGATGGACCTGTCGATCTTCGCGTTCAACGTCCCGCCGCTCGAACTCGTGGTGCGCGGGACGCTGATCTACTGGTTCCTGTTCGCGCTGTTCCGCTTCGTGCTGCGGCGCGACGTCGGCTCGGTCGGCATTGCCGACGTGCTGCTGGTCGTGCTGATCGCCGATGCGTCGCAGAACGCGATGGCCGGCGGCTACGACACGGTGCCCGAAGGCTGCGTGCTGGTGCTCACGCTGATGGGCTGGAACTGGCTGCTCGACTGGGCCTCGTTCCGCTTCGATGCGGTGCGCCGCTTCGCCGAGCCGCCGCCGCTGCTGCTGGTGCGCGACGGCCGGGTGCTGCACCGCAACTTGCGGCAAGAATTCCTGACGCTGGACGACCTGCAGTCGCAACTGCGGCAGAACGGCGTCAGCAACCTGGCCGACGTGCGGCGCGCGTTCATGGAATCGGACGGGCGGTTTTCGGTGATCACGCGGGAGGGGCAGCGCCCGCAGGGCTGATCAGCCGGCCGTCGCGCCCTCCGACGCGCGCCGTAACACCGCCTCCAGCTCGTCCAGGTCGACCGGCTTCACGAAGTGCGCATCGAAGCCCGCCTCGCGCGAGCGCTTCCGGTCTTCCGCCTGCCCCCAGCCGCTCAGCGCGACCAGGTGGATCGCGCGCCCCCAGTCCTCGCCGCGGATGCGCTTCGCCACTTCATGGCCGCTCAAGCCCGGCAGGCCGATGTCGAGCACGATGGCCTGGGGCCGGAACTCGCCGGCCACGGCCAGCGCCGCCGGGCCGTCGTGCGCGACGCGCACCTGGTGCCCGCTCATCTCCAGCACCTCGGCCAGGCTTTCGGCGCTGTCGACGTTGTCGTCGACGACCAGCACCCGCAGCACGCCGGGTGCGGCGGCCGGCGTGGCCCCGGCC
>NZ_JBFUFQ010000173.1:0-12531 GCF_056403355.1 Rhizobacter sp. P2_H3
GGAAGATCGAGGCCGGTGGCCAGATGCCAATCACGCCGCCGGTGCCCGCGATGGCGCGCGCGTGATCCGGCGCGATCAGGCGGCTGTGCGGCCTCGACGCTGCGGCCAGCGATGTGTGCGACAGCACGAGCGGCTTGTCTGTGACGGACGCGGCCTGGCGGACGAGGTCATGCGTGCCGTGTGCGACGTCGACCACGATGCCGAGCCGGTTGCAGCGCCGTATCACTTCGGCGCCGGTTTGCGTCAGGCCGCCGTGCACCGGGGGCTCGGTCTGGATGTCCCCGAGCTCGTTGACGCGGTAGTGCGTGAGCTGGAGGTGACGCAGCGCCCAGCGCTCGCAGGCGTCGTCGACGCGGTCGGCGTGGCCCTCGAGGAAGTCGCCGCCTTCGGCCGTGACGATGATGGAGGGGGCTGCGCTGCGAGCTTCGTCCAGGTCGCGCGCGCTCCGCACGATGCGCAAGCCCTGCGCGCGCGCGAGTTCGTGCACGCGCCGGAACGACGCTTCACCGTAGGCCTGCAGCTCGCCGGGCTGCGGGTCACGGAAAGGCCGGATGCGTTTCTCGGCGGTGACGCGGTGCGTCGGCGAGTCGGAGACGATGGCCAGGCACAGCACGGCCATGCCGCCGTCGCGCATCGGGTCCGCGACCGGCGCGAAGCGGCCACCGTGCTCGACGCGGTCGAGGCCGAGGATGTGGCCGGCGTGCGAGTGAATGTCGACGCTGACCATGGATTCGAGCAGGCGGCGGCTCTCGTTCGGCGCAGGGTGCGGCGCGGAGGCCGCAGCAGGCGTCGCGAGCAGGTGGGCCGGCGTGCTGCTGCAGGCCTGCTGCGTGGCTGCCGCGGCCCACGCCAACGTGCGCAGCGCATTGCGCCGGGTGAAGCGGACATCCGGCGCGCGCTGCCGACAGAGCACGCGGGCGTCGTGGAGCTGGAACTTCCAGCCGGACGGATCGTCCTCCGGCAGCGCGCGCAGGCGGCCGGCGAGGCGGACGCTCTCGCCGGTGATCGCGATCGGCGCTGCCGCGAACACCTCGATGCGCGACCTCGTGTCGCTCGGCAGGGAACCAACGCAGCATGCAGCCTCCGGAAGCAGGGCGAAATAGGACGCCGCCGTCGCGGGTTCGAATGGCGCAATCCAGCCATCGATCTGGATGTCTTCGTCAAGGCGCGCGCCAGAGGGCAATCGCTTGAGCGTCGCGAAGTCTGTGCCTTCGAATGTCATGGGGTTGGCGTCGTGGAGGGCGGGGCGACTGACCGCGCGGGGTCTGTCAAGGGTCGCATGAACAAGCGGTATCCTCAACCCCTTTACTCCAAAGGATCGAGATGGCACTGTCAAAGAAGAAGCGCGTAGGCAAGAGAACCATTTCTGCCAAGCAAGTCAGAAAGACGGCAAGCGGCAGAAAGCGCCGCAAGTCCGACGGCACCCAGCCCCCGAAGGCGACGACGCCAACTTCGACGCCTGCGGCGTCCTGATTGCGCTCGGACCAGCAGATCGCGCCAAGCCGCTTCGGCTTGGCCGCTCGCTCGGTCAAGCGCTGCCAGCACGCCCCACCCGATCGCGGTCCGCCACAGCCCCCTCCTCCTCATCCCGCCGGTGCGCCAGCCGGTACAGCACCGGCAGCACCAGCAGCGTCAGCGCCGTCGACGACAGGATCCCGCCGATCACCACCGTGGCCAGCGGCCGTTGCACCTCGGCGCCGGTGCCGGTCGCGAGCGCCATCGGCACGAAGCCGAGCGAGGCCACCAGCGCCGTCATCAGCACCGGGCGCAGGCGCGTCAGCGCCCCTTCGTGGATGGCTGAATCCAGCGGCTGGCCGCGATCGCGCAGGTTGCGGATGAACGACAGCATCACCAGGCCGTTCAGCACCGCGACGCCCGACAGCGCGATGAAGCCGACCGCCGCGGAGATCGACAGCGGGATGCCGCGCATCCACAGCGCGAGGATCCCGCCGGTCAGCGCGAACGGAATGCCGGTGAACACCAGCAGGCCGTCCTTGAGGTTGCCGAACATCGCGAACAGCAGCGTGAACACCAGCAGCAGCGAGACCGGCACCACCACCTGCAGCCGCTTCGTCGCGGACTGCAGGTTCTCGAACTGGCCGCCCCAGGTCATCCAGTAGCCGCTCGGCAGCGTCACCTGCTGCCGGATCGCCTGCCCGGCCTGCGCGACGAAACTGCCGAGGTCGCGCCCGCGCACGTTGGCGCTGACCACGATCCGCCGCTTGCCGTCTTCGCGACTGACCTGGTTCGGGCCCGGCGCCAGCGACAGCGTGGCCACCTCGCTCAGCGGGATGAAGCGCTGCGCGTTGCCGGCTCCCTTCGGCAGCGCGATCGGCAGGCGGCGGATGGCCTCCTGGTCGGAGCGCAGGTGCTCCGGCAGGCGCACCAGGATGTCGACGCGCCGATCGCCCTCGAACAAGGTGCCGGCCTCGTGCCCGCCGATCGCGGTGGCCAGCGTGTCCTGCACGTCCTGCACGTTCAGGCCATGGCGCGCCGTCTTCTCGCGATCGATCTGCACGGTGAGCATCGGCAAGCCGGTGGTCTGCTCGACGTTCACTTCCGCGGCACCAGGGATGCCTTGCAGCACACCGGCGATCCGCGCCGCGGTGGCATCGAGCACCGCCATGTCGTCGCCGAACACCTTGACGGCCACGTCCGCCCGCACCCCCGAGATCAGCTCGTTGAAGCGCAGCTGGATCGGCTGCGAGAACTCGTGGTTCTGCCCCGGCAGCCCGGCCACTTCGGCCTTCACCGCCGCGACCAGTTCGTCGCGCGTCCTGCGCGGTTGCGGCCAGTCGCCCATCGGCTTGAGCATCACGTAGCCGTCGGAGATGTTGGGCGGCATCGGGTCGGCGGCGATCTCGGCCGTGCCGGTGCGGGCGAACACCCGCTCGATCTCCGGGAACTTCGCCTTCAACGTGCTTTCCAGCTGCTGCTGCATCGCGACCGACTGCGACAGGCTGGTGCCCGGGATGCGCAGCGCCTGGATCGCGAAATCGCCCTCGTCGAGGCTGGGCACGAACTCGCTGCCCAGCCGGGTCGCGAGCAGGCCCGACAGCAGCACCGCCACGCCGGCGCAGGTCAGCACCAGCGGCTTGGCGGCCATCGCCCGCCGCAGCAGCGGCTCGTACGCACGCCGCGCCCAGCACATCAGCCGGTTCTCCTTCTCGGCCACCCGTTCGCCGATGAAGAGGGCCACCGCCGCCGGCACGAACGTGACCGACAGGAGCATCGCGCCGGCCAGCGCGATCACGACGGTGAACGCCATCGGGTGGAACATCTTTCCCTCGACGCCGGCCAGCGCGAAGATCGGCAGGTAGACGACCATGATGATCAGCTGCCCGAACAGCAGCGGCCGCCGCGCCTCCTGCGACGCGAGGAACACCTCGTGGAAGCGCTCGGCGCGGGTCAGCGGCCGGCCGTGGTGCGCCTGCGCATGGGCCAGGCGCCGCATGCAGTTCTCGACGATGACGACCGCGCCGTCGATGATGATCCCGAAGTCCAGCGCCCCGAGGCTCATCAGGTTGGCGCTGACCTTCTGCTGCACCATGCCCGTGAAGGTGAACAGCATCGCCAGCGGGATCACCATCGCCGTCAGCAGCGCCGCGCGGATGTTGCCGAGGAACAGGAACAGGACCGTGATCACCAGCACCGCGCCTTCCAGCAGGTTCCGCTTGACGGTGGCGATCGCCTTGTCGATCAGCACCGTGCGGTCGTAGACCGTGGTCGCGTGCACGCCGGCCGGCAGGCTGCGGTTGATCTCGGCCATGCGCCGGCCCACCGCCTGCGCGACGGTGCGGCTGTTCTCGCCGATCAGCATGAAGACGGTGCCGAGCACCACCTCGCGGCCGTTGTCGGTGGCGGCGCCGGTGCGCAGCTCGCGCCCGATCTCGACGCTCGCCACGTCGCGGATGCGCACCGGCACGCCCGCCTCGTTGCGCAGCACCACGTTGCGGATGTCGTCCATCGAGCGCAGCTGGCCGGGCGCGCGGATCAGGTACTGCTCGCCGCGCCGCTCGATGTAGCCGGCGCCGACGTTGGCGTTGTTGCGCTCCAGCGCACCGACCACGTCGGCCAGCGTCAGCCCGTGGGCCAGCAGCTGGCCCGGGTCCGGTGCGACCTGGTATGCCTTCGCGAACCCGCCGATCGAGTTGATCTCGGTCACGCCCGGCACGGTGCGCAGCTGCGGCTTGATGATCCAGTCCTGGATCTCGCGCAGGTCGGCCGGCGTGTACGGCTGGCCGTCCGGCTTGCGCGCACCGTCCTGCGCCTCGACCGTCCATTGGTAGATCTCGCCGAGGCCGGTGGAGATCGGACCGATCGCCGGTGTCACCCCGGCGGGCAGCTGGTCACGCGCGGCCTGGATGCGCTCGTTGACGAGTTGCCGCGCGAAGTAGAGGTCGGTGCCGTCGTTGAAGATCACGGTCACCTGCGACAGGCCGTAGCGCGACAGCGAGCGCGTCTGCTGCAGGCCGGGCAGGCCGGCCATCGCCGTCTCGATCGGGAAGGTGACGCGCTGCTCGGCTTCGAGCGGCGAGTAGCCGGGCGCGCCGGTGTTGATCTGCACCTGCACGTTGGTGATGTCGGGCACGGCGTCGATCGGCAGCTTCTGGTAGCTGAAGATGCCCAGCGCCGCCATGCCGAGGACGGCCAGCAGCACCAGCCATCGGTGCTCGATGGCGAAGCGGATGATGCGTTCGAACATGGATCGTCCTCGTCAGTGCGCGTGGGTGGCCGACGCCTTGCCGGCCTCGGACTTGAGGACGAAGCTGCCGGTGCCGGCGTGGCGCGTACCCGGCTGCAATCCCTTCGTGATCTCGACGCGCGTGCCGTCGCTGCGGCCGGTCTGCACCGGTTGTGCGACGAAGCCCGCGGCGGTCTGCACGAACACCACGGACCCTGTCGCCGCCCCAGTCCCTCGCGTCTCCAGCGTCTGGATCGCGTCCACCGACACGGTGACGGGCAGCGTCGCCTCGCTCGCCGTCATCTCGGCGTTCACGAACAGCCCGGGCCGCCACAGCGAACCCGGGTTGTCCACCACCACGCGCGCCTGTGCGGTGCGGGTTTGCTCGCCGAGCAGCGGGCCGACCCAGGCGATGCGGCCGTTCGCGACCTGGTCGAATGCGGACGCGCGGATCGCGACCTTGCTGCCCACGCGCACCTGGGGGAGCGCGTTGGCCGGCACGTCGATGCGGGCCCAGACGGTGCGCAGGTCGGACAGGGTGAAGACCTGCGCGTCTTCCTTCACCTGCTCGCCGAGTGCGATGTGCTTCTCGACGACCGTGCCGTCGAACGGGGCACGCAGCTCGAAGCGGTTCAAGGGGCCCGTGCCATTGCCGGTGCTGCCGGCGCCGACGGCCTGCAGTTTCTGGCGGGCGTTGTCGACGGCGATCTCGGCCTCGCGCAATGCGTTCGCGGCCTGCAGCACATCCTGCTGCGGCGAGATCTTCTCTTCCCACAGCGTCTTCTCGCGCTCGTAGGTCGAGCGGGCGAGCTGGTGGCGGGCCTGTGCAGCTTGCAGCGCGGCGCGCTGCTCGGACACCGTCGGGCTGCTGATCACGGCCAGCACCTGGCCACGGCGCACCTGCTGGCCGAGTGCCACCGGCACCGCCTCGACCACGCCGGCGACCCGGGGGACGACGTGGGCCGTGCGGTCTTCGTTGAAGCGGATCTCGCCCGGCAGTTGCAGCACGGTGCGGATGAGGCCCGGACCGGCGGCGTCCACGCGGATGCCTGCGGCCTTCAGCTGTTCGGGCGAGAGGGCGATCACGCCCTCGCCGGCTTCCTCGCGGCGCTTGTCGTCGGCGTGCTCCCCGGCTTCTTCGTGTCCATGCTCATGGGCGTGTTCCTCTTCGGAGGCCGGCGTCGTGCGGTGCGTGCCCAGGATGGCGACCGCACCCACGCTGCCGAGCGCGAGCACCGCGGCGATGGCCGCCAGTTGCTTGCGGCCCACGCTGGCGCGCAGGCGCTCGAGCCAGTTCGTCTTGCTGTTCATCGTCGATCTCACGGTTGGTGGCCCGCGTGCGGGCGATCGTTGGGGGTGCCGAGGCGGCGCTCGAGTTCGGCAGCGGCGCGGTGAACCTGGGCCAGCGCACTGAAGTACTGGGTCCGCGCCTGCAGCAAGGTGCGCTGGGCGTCCAGCACGTCGAGGAAGCTGAATTTGCCGAGCTCGAAGCCGCGGCTGGTGGCGTCGTGGACGCTTTGCGCGGCGGGCAGCACCTCCTGCTTCAAGGCGTGCGCTTCGCTGGAGCGGGCCTGCAGCTGGTCGAGGGTCTGCAGCACCTCGGCGCGCAGCCGCTGCTCCTCGGCCTCGGCGAGCGCCTGGGCGGCATCGCGCTTGCGCAGTGCCTCGAGCTGCGCGCCGGTGTTCGAGTCGAACAGCGGCAGCGGGATCGACAGGCTGATCATCGGCTGATTCCGGCCGCTCTCCGCGGCGCGCCTGGCCCCCAGGCTCACGGTCAGGTCGGGAATGCGGCGCGCGCGCTCCAGCTCGTAGGCGGCCTGGGCACGCAGCACTTCACCCTGTGCCCGGCGCAGCACCGGGGACTGCGCGACACGCTCTGCCAGGGCTTGCGCGTCAGGTGGTTGCGGCAAGGATTCCGGGCGGCCATCGAGTGGCGACGGCGTGCTGTCGGCAGCACCCATCGCCCAACCCAGCGCGCGCTGCGCGGCCTGCCGGTCGGCTTGCGCCTGGCGCAGTTCGATCCGTGCCTGGGCCTCGGCGACGCGCGCGCGCGTTTCGTCGGTCGGCGAGACCTTGCCCGCTGTCACGCGGCGTGCCGCCGCGGTGGTGCCGCTGGCGGCCATGTCCAGCGACTGCTCCGCGACCCTCACGCGCTCCTGGGCGATCAGGGCCTCGAAGAACGCCTGGATGGTGCCGGCCCGCACGTCGGCCTGGCGCGACGCGAGTTCTGCCAGCGCCAGCTCACGTGCGCTGCGGGCCAGCCCGATGCGGGCGGATCGCTTGCCACCGAGTTCCAGCGCCTGGCTCAGCAGGACCGTCGTCGTGCGGGTGTCGTGGCGCGTGTCCTCCTGGTCGATGCCGAGGGTCGGGTTGGGCCGTGCGCCGGCCTGGTCGAGCCCGCCATGGCTGGCGTCGACCTCCGCCTCGGCGGCGCGCAGCAGCGGGTTCTGGCGCAACGCGGTCTGCAGCGCGGCTTCCAGGGTCAGGGCAGGTGGGAGGGCAGGGGGTGGGGCCGGCGTCGAGGCCTGGCCGAATGCCAATGGGGTGATCAGTGCCGCGCACAGCAGCGGCACGCAAGTTCTGCGCATCGAATACTCCGAGGGTTGCGAGAGGGCAGCCGGAAGGATTCGACGAGGGCAGCAGCGATCAGGTCAGGGAGAAGGTCGTGCCTGGAAAGGGGTGCGCTCGCCGAATCAGGCGAGGCACCAGTTGGGCCGTTCACGGCGGTCGGGCTCGCGCGTCTGCAGCGGGGGCACGCCGGTGCCCAGTGTCGGCGGGTCGCTCAGGGCTGCTATCGCAAGCCCCTGCACCTGCAGCGGCTTGGCGGTACTCAGCTGGCAGTAGCCGCAGTCGCTGTCACCGAAGACCTTGGCGGCCTTTGCCGCGTCCGGGTCGACCGCCTTGGCCTGGTGGGCACCCTGGGCACCTTGGTGCTCGTGTTCATGGTGGCCCAGGTGACGAACGCTGGGCACCTGTTCATGCTGGCAATACGCTGCAGCCGCCGCCCAGGTGAACTGGAGCGGCAGCATGACGAGCAGCAGAAGGGTCAGCCAGCGGCGCATGGCGGCGGAGTATAGGGGGGCTGAGAGCCCGACTAGCGCGCAGCCCCGCCACTCAAGGTGACGGCGAGCGCGTCCACCGAGGATCGGTCGCCGAACAGCTTCCTGCGCTCGTTCAGCAGGGTGTCGCGGACCGCCTTCCTGCGCGGCGCTTCGGTGCACAGGCGCTCGACGCAGTCCACGTAGCGATCGGCCGACGAGGCGACCCACTCGTCCAGGCCGATCTGCCGCAGGATGGCGCTGGCAAATCTTCCGCGCAGGTGATCGCCTTCCCAGGCGACGATCGGCGTGCCCCGCTCGACCGCCTGCATGGCGGTGTTGAAGCCGGAAAAGCCGACGCTGTCGAGGAACACGTCGGCCCGGTCCAGCCAGCCGAAGAAGGCGGCCTGGCTCTGCCAGGGCACGAATCGCACGCAGTCGTCGAAATTCACCTGCGCGGCTTCGAATGCCGTGCGAAGGCGCTGTTCGAACAAGCGGGCCATCGGCGCGTTGTCCACCCGGAAGAAGACGAGCTTGCACGGCCGGCATTGCTGCGCGATCCGCACCCACAGCGGGTCGTCATGGGGCGCGTACTTGAAGGGCGTGCCCGCGCACAGCAGCAGCCTGTCCTGCGGCGAGATGTTCCATGCCGTCAGGTCCACGGCGACGGGCGCGGTGCCGAACGGCTCGTAGCAGCAGCCCAGGCCCGGCAGGCGGATCAAGGCCTCGGTGTAGTGGGCGTCGGCAGTTTCCGGCTCGAACGCCTGCGCACTGAGGTAGCCGTCGATGGTCGGCAGGCCCGTCGTCAGGGGATGTCCCCAGCTGGCCAGCTGCTGCGGCGCCAGGCGCAGGGCCGCCAGGCGCAAGGTGACGGAGTCCATGCTGATCTCGGGATAGAGCAGCGCATCGAGCTGGCTGTCCGAGATCGCCTTCGCCCAGTTCGTCCACGCGCCCAGGCCGTGGTGGAGCCTGGCCACCCGGCGCGCTGCCCATTCGGTCTCGGTGTCGCGCACGCTTCCGGTGTGGAAGACGTGCAGCTCGAACTGCCCGGGGTCCAGGTGGGCGATCCATCCGCGCACGATGGCGCGCCACACCGAATGGCTGTGCACGTGGGCCGAGACGATGCCGATGCGGCGTTTCGATGCGGACCGCGGTGCCACGGCAGGCACGCCCACCTTGCGGGCCCAGCCGGCCATCAGCGTGGTGCACAGCTTGCCGTAGTCGGCCAGCCGCTCGCGGTGATCGCCGGGAACATAGGCCAGGTAGAACGGCTGCTGCGCGCCGACCGCCAGGTGGCCTTCGGCCTGGGGCCGGGCGCGGAACCAGCTCTTCAGCTTGCCGAGTTCGTGGCCGAAGTTCTCTGCGCCGGCCCGTTGTTCCTCGTCGGTCCGGGGCACGGCCGGCAGCTGGGCCATCGCAAAGCCCCAGCGCGCGCGCAC
The DNA here is from genome assembly GCF_056403355.1 of Rhizobacter sp. P2_H3. Taxonomy (NCBI): domain Bacteria; kingdom Pseudomonadati; phylum Pseudomonadota; class Betaproteobacteria; order Burkholderiales; family Sphaerotilaceae; genus Rhizobacter; species Rhizobacter sp. P2_H3. The sequence goes on from NZ_JBFUFQ010000173.1 coordinate 9,162, forward strand.
ATGGTTCGTGTCCTGGCGGAAGGCGGCCTGGTAGGCCTTGCGCGCCTCTTGCGCATCGCCCGTGCCCATCAACGCATTGCCCAGCCAGTAGTGCGCCTCGGCCTGGGAGGGTGACGCCAACAGCGAGCGCTGCAACGCATCGGCCGCTTCCGACCACCGGCCCTGGTCGATGCGCAGCAGGCCCAGGTTGAACGAGGCTTGTGCCAGTGCGGGGTCGAGCCGCACGGCGCGCTCGAGGAAGGTGGCGGCTTCGTCGGCTTTCCCCTGGTCCTTCAGCAGCGCACCGAGGTTGCAGAGCGCCCCGGTGTGCTCCGGCTGGAGGGCGAGTGCGCGGCGATAGTGGCGCTCGACCTCCTGTTGCTTGTCGCGCTCGCCCAGCAAGAGGGTGCCGATCTGGAAATGGGCTTCCGCATCGGCGGGCTCGGCCGCTGCCGCCGCGGTGAAATGAAGCAGGGCCTCCTTCGGCTTGCGGTTCGCCAGGGCCATCAGGCCGAGCTGCACCCAGGGGGCGCTCCAACCCGGACGCAGTTCAGCGGCGCGTTGAAACGCCGGCCCGGCCTGGGCCGGGCGCTTGCAGGCCAGGCAGGCGAGTCCGGCGGCATGCTGCAGCGTGGCATCGGCCGGCGCCAGCGCGGTCGCCTGTTGCAGCAGCCGAAGGGCTTCCTGGGGATGCCCTTCCTTGAGCGCGATCAGGCCCAGCGCATGCAGCGCGATGGTGCTGCCGGCGTCCAGCGCCAGCGCAGCCTGTGCGGACTGGCGGGCTTCTTCCAGGTATCCGGCTTCGTACAACGCCAGCGGGCCATCGAGAAGGGAAGGCGGGGACGGAGGAGGGGGCGGTGCAGGAGGTGCGGCGGGCACCGTCGACGTGCCGGCGTGGGTCGAGGCGTCGACGGGCTCCGGGGCGGCGGCGTCGGACAGGGTCTTGAGTCTGGAGCGCAGCCAGCGAAGCATGGCTCAGCGCGGATTCGAGGGGCCGAGCGCCATCAGCTTGACCACGTCGCGCGCCAGCGAGGCGCTGAATTCCTCGGGGTAGCCCATGCCTTCGAGCACCGCTTGCAGCTTCGTGCCCAGCTTGGCCTTCTGGTAGATGTTCAGCGGCGTCGAACGGGCCAGGTTCTGTACGGCGAGGCGGATGCGCTGGTCGAGTTGCTCGCGGCGCTTTTCAGCCTGCTTCGAACTGTCGTTGACCTTCTCCGGGGGGAAAGACTTCCGAAGTTCCGCGGCCACCTTCGCCGCGAAGGCATCCACCGCAGTGGTGTCGAAGAATTTTGCGAACATGGGGCCAGTCGGGCGGGGCGTCGTGATCCGGTGGAGTGTGCCATTGAACGCGCCCGGGATCACCGGGCCAGCAGCGCCTGCACCTCCTCGTCGCTGGTCTGCGGGAACACCTCGTACCAGCACCCCACGGCGTGGAACGGCTCGGGCCGGGTGGCGCAGACGATGTCGTCCGCCTCGCCACGCAAGGCCTCGCAGCTGTCGTGCGCGCCGGTGGGCACGGCGATCACCAGCCGTGCCGGCGCCCTCATGCGCAGCGCCCGCGCCGCGGCCCGCATCGTCGCGCCGGTGGCCAGGCCGTCGTCGACCAGCAGCACGGTGCGCCGCGCCACTTCCAGCGGCGGCCGGCCGTTCCGGTAGAGCCGTTCGCGCCGCGCCAGCTCCTGCGTTTCGGCTTGCGTCACCGCGTCGATCTGCGCGGCCGTCAGCGACAGCATGCGCAGCAGGCTGTCGTTCATCACGCGCACGCCGCCGCTCGCGATCGCGCCCATCGCCAGTTCTTCATGCCCGGGCACGCCGAGCTTTCGCACGACGAACACGTCGAGCGGCAGCCCGAGCGCCCGCGCGACCGCATGGCCCACCGGCACGCCGCCGCGCGGCAGCGCGAGCACCAGCGCGTCGGGGCGACCGCGGTAGGCCGACAGGCGCCTCGCGAGCACCTGCCCCGCATCGCGGCGGTCATGGAACAACGGCTCCTGCATCGACGACTCCTTCGTCAGCAGGCACTGTGCCGCTGCTTCACTTCTTCTGCCAGACCTTCACGTAGTCGACCTCCATGCTGACCGGGAAGATCGTGTCGTCGACCGCGCCGCCCATGTCGCCACCGATCGCCAGGTTCAGCAGCAGGTACTGCGGCTTGTCGAACGGCCAGCTTGCGCTGCCCTGGTGCTTGTTGACGTAGGTGTGGAAGGGCTTGTTGTCGACGCCGATCACCAGGCTCTCGGGCGTCCAGGTCAGCTGGTAGTTGTGGAAGGCGCTGCAGGCGTCGGCGATCTGCGTCTCGCCGCCGTCGCCGAAGGTGCCGGCCGTCGAGGTGTTGTGGATCGTGCCTTCGATCGCGGTCGGGTTCTTGCCGACCTGTTCCATGATGTCGATCTCGCCGCCGGCCGGCCAGTCGCCGGTGGTGCCCAGCATCCAGATCGCCGGCCAGGTACCGAGCCCGCACGGCAGCTTGGCGCGGATCTCGAAGAAGCCGTAGGTCCAGCTGGCCTTGCCGTTCGTGATCAGGCGTGCCGAGCTGTAGTCCTGGCCGCCGTAGTCCCCCGCGGTGGTCAGGCGCTCCTTGCGCGCGGTGATCACCAGCTTGCCGTCGCTGATCTTCGAGTTCTCTGCGCGCGCCACCGCGTAGTACTGCAGTTCGTTGTTGTACCAGCCGGTCGCGTTGGCCTCGGTGTCGTAGACCCACTTGCCGGCGTCAGGCAGCGTGCCGGTGTCGAACTCGTCGGACCAGACGAGGGTGTAGCCGGCGGGGGCGTTGCTCGGCGCTGGAGCCGGGGCGGGGGCGGGGGCGGGAGCGGGAGCGGGTGCCGGTGCCGGTGCCGGTGCCGGTGCCGGTGCCGGTGCCGGCGAAGGCGAAGGCGAAGGCGAAGGCGACGGTGCGGGTGCCGGTGATGGAGCAGGCGCGGGTGATGGTGCCCCGCTGACCGGCGTCGGCGCCGCCGCATCGTCGCTGCCGCCGCAGGCGGCCACCACCAGCACGCCGGCGCACAAGGCTGCCAGGCGGGCCATCGAATGAAGTCGTGTGTTGTTCAGGTTCAAGGAAATTCCCTCCAGCCCGCAGCATGCCTCGTGTGCTGCCCGCCACCCGCAAGCCCGGCGTGACGATCGCTACACGTTGTAGCGGCTCCCGTACCATGTGAACGCCGAAGCCGTGACCTATTAGTAATCATGCCCGTCAAAACCCCTGCGCCCGCCGAGCCTGCACGCCGCGTCACGATGACCGATGTCGCGACGCAGGCCGCCGTGTCGCAGTCGACGGTCTCGCTGGTGCTCAACGGCATGACCGGCACCAAGCTGTCCGACGAGACGCGCGCCCGCGTGCTGCGCGTGGCCGCCGAACTCGGCTACCGGCTGCCCGACCGGCGCGGCACCGCGG
>NZ_JBFUFQ010000174.1:0-12345 GCF_056403355.1 Rhizobacter sp. P2_H3
GCGCAGTACCTCGCGGTAGCCCTCCTTGGCCAGCTCCAGCAGCGGGATCGCGAGACCCGGCTGCGTGCCGGCGCGCGCGACCAGCGCCTGGCGCACCAGCAGGTTCGCGCTGTTGAAGCGCGCCGCCTGGCCGAGCGCCGAATCGCCCTGCAAGGCGCGGTAGCGCTTCAGCGCGTCGTCGGCCGCACCGCTGGCAGCCTGCGCATGGGCCAGCGCGAACTGCAGCTCGGCGGGCGGCGTGCCGCCCACGGCCACCGGCGGCTCGGCGGCAATCGCCGCGTTCCACCGCTGCAGACGCCACAGGTGCACGCCGTCGACCAGCGCCGCCAGCGCCGCGAAGGCCAGCACCGCGATCACGGTGCGCGTGCGCCGCTGCGGGGTCATCAGGCCCATCGCCTGATCTCCAGCGCCTGTGCGCCCAGCAACAGCAGCACGCACAGCAGCGCGATGCCGTGGGCATAGGGCGACAGCTCGCGCCGCGGCACGGTGTCGAGGTAGGTGATCGGCAGGTTCTCCAGCCGGTTCACGTCGTCGATCGCGGCCTGCAAGGCCTTGTCGTTGTCGGCTTCATAGGCGCGGTACGGCGTGCCCAGCGACTGGAAGAAGCGGTGCAGCTGGTGTTCGGGCACGGTGTCGGCGGCGCCCAGCGGGTCGCCGGCCTCGGCGTTCAGCCCGGGGCTGTTGGCCGAGCGCAGGTAGAACCAGTTGATCGCGGTGCGGTGCTTGCGCGCCGCGAAGGCGATGCGCTCCTGCGTCGCCTCATCGAGCCGGTCGCCGCCGTCGGACACCAGCATCACGATGCGCGAGCCGGTGTAGGGCCGCTCGTCGAAGAACGACAGCGCGTCCAGCAGCGCGAGGCCGATGTTGGTCTCCGACAGGCCGCGCCCGATCTCGCCGGCCGCGATGGCCGCTTGCACCACGTCGTTCTTCTGCGTGAACTCGAGCACCCGCATCGGCAGCGTGCTGAACACCACCAGCCCGAAGCGGTCGTCGGGCCGGCCGGTCACGAAGGCCGACAGCAGCCGGCGCGCGACCTTGCCCTTCGCATCGCGCGAGCGCCCCGGCGACAGGCTCATGTAGTAGTCGAGCGCCTCGGGGCCGGTGCCGCGCGGCTTGGCCGCGCCGGCGGCGAGGCGGGCGCCGGCGAAGCCCTCGTCCATGCTGCGGCTGCGATCGAGCACGACCACGATCTCGGCGCCCTGGCCGACCCGTTCCACCGTGTACTCGGGCCGGTAGGCGCCGGCCATCGCCAGCACCAGCAGCGCGAGCGCGAGCACGGCCGCGCCCTTCAGCACGCGCTGCAGGGCATCGGAGGCGCGGTCGCGCGGCAGCAGCGCGACCCAGGCGTTGCGCACCGGCTGCGCGGCACGCGCCCACCACGGCAGCAGCGCCAGCGGCAGCAGGCCCAGCAGCCACGGGTGGTCGAAGTGGATCACGCGGCACCTCGCTCGGCATCGCGGCACTTGCGGCAGAACTCGAGCAGCCAGCGGCTGTCGTTCGCGGCCGCCGGGCTGTCGGCGAAGAACTCGCGCCGCGACTGCTGGAAGAACGCGAGCAGCTCGGCGCGTAGCGCGGCATAGCGCGGCTGCGCGGCGACGAAGCGGTCGACGCCGTGCTCGAACACCACTTCGCCGGCCGTCCGGTTCAGCGCCTCGTGCACGCGATGGAACGCGGCCCGCCGCTCGGGCGCCGGCGCGTCGGCCGGCAGGTGGCTGAGCTGTCGCCACGCACTCGCGAACGGCCGCCGGCGCCGCGACCACCCCGGCAGGATGAGGTAGATCTGCGCGAGGTACGCGAGGCATAGCAGCAGCACCGCGCCGCAGGCCAGCAGTCGGCGCTGCGCCGGGCCGGTGTCGAGCAGCGGCGGCGGCAGGTCGGGGCGCAGTTCCCCCAGGCCCTGGCGCGGCGAGGCCTCGACGGGCACCAGCGGCGACACCGTCACCGGCCAGGCGTCGACGCGCAGCGCCTGGTCGCGCCCGTCGCCCTGGAAGCCGAGCGAGAACGGCGCGATCTCCAGCGTGCGGACCTCGGGCGGCGCGATGAACACCTGGTACCGCAGCTGCAGCACGAGGCGGGTGCCGCCGGCTTCGGACGTGCTGCGGCGCGACACCGCCTGCAGCTCGATCGCCTTGCCGCGCACGCCCGGCCGCGGCAGCGTGGCCTCGTCGAGCACGAAGCCTGCGGGGATGTGGACGATGAGCTCGCGCTCGACCAGGTCGCCCACGTGGTAGCCGAAGGCGCGCGGCTCGACGGTGCTGGCGCGCAGCGTGCCGGCGGCCGGCGCGACGCCGCTGCACGCGATCAAGGCCAATGCGACCAGACTGTCACGCATGGAAGTGCCGCGTCACCGCGTCGGCATCGAAGGCACCCTCGATGAACAGCGGGTTCAGCCGCTGCGCGCGGAACGCCTGCAGCAGTGCCTCGCGCCGCTGCGCCTGGTGCCGCTGCCATTGCTCGCGCAGCGCGGGCCGCCACCACACCAGGCGCTGGCGGCCGCTCTCGGGGTCGAGCACCTGGGCCAGGCCGCGCGGGGCGGCCAGGCTGAACTCCTGCGGGTCCCACAGCAGCACCGGCACCAGGTCGTGGTGCGCCAGGCTGGCCAGCACGGCGCGGACTTCGTCGACCGGCCAATGGAAATCCGACAGCAGGAAGACCAGCGACCGGCGCTGCGGCAGGTGGCGATGGGCCTCGCGCAGGCCGTGCGCCGAGCGGCCGCCGGGCTGCAGGCTGCGCAGCGTGCGCGTCAGCTCGCCGGCGGCGGCGCGCGAGCGGCTGGGGGGCAGCAGCAGGTCGCTGCGCACCTGCTCGTCGCAGGCGACGAAACCGAAGCTGTCGCCGGTGCGCCAGGCCGACCACGCGAGGCTGTCGACGAAATCGGCCAGCACGCCGAGCCGGCGCTGCGCGCCTTCGAAACCCATCGAGGCCGACAGGTCGGCGACCACCGCGACCGGGATCGACTTGCGCTGGCTGTAGACGCGCACCGACCACTGGCCGAACGGGTCGCGCAGGCTCGCATGCAGGTCGAGCCGGCGCGGGTCGGGCGCGTCGAGCAGCGAGGCATGGCCGCGGAACTCGAAGCCGCTGTCGCCGCGGCGGCTGCGGTGGTGGCCGGGGAAATGGCCGAGCGCCGCGCTGCCGATGCGGTAGTGGATCTCGGGGGTGGGCTGCGCCATGACTAAGGCGCCGCCACGCTCGCGAGGATGCCGCTCATCAGCGGCCCGGAGATCTCCTGCCGCCGCATCTCGTACACCGGCTGGTAGCACAGCCGGTGCGCGATGGTCTCGACGAACACCGCCTGCACGTCCTCCGGCGTCACGAAATGGCGGCCGTCCAGCCAGGCCGCCACGCGCGCCGCGCGCAGCAGGTAGCTCATGCCGCGCGGGCTGGCGCCGGCCAGCATCAGCTGCGCGGTGTCCAGCCCGGAGACCTTCACGCCGTACTCCACCGGCACCGCGGTGGCGCGCCACAGCCCGAGCGCATAGTCCTGCAGCGCCTGCGAGGCCTGCACGCTGCGCTGGATCGCCTCGGCCACCTCGTTCAGCGCCTGGTGGTTCAGCATCGCCGCCGGCAGCTCCTCCAGCAGCCGGTCGGTGTCGTGGTAGCGCGGGTTGAACATCAGCTCGCGGCGGTAGTCATCGCTTGCCGGCGCATCGATGGTCACCTCCATCATGAAGCGGTCGCGCGCGGCCGACGAGATCTCGAAGGTCTCCTCGCGCTCGACACGGTTGCGGTCGGCGAACACCACCAGGTGGGGGAAGCGGAACTCGCGGTTGAAGGCCGACACGCTGCGCTCGGCCATCACGCGCAGCAGCAGCGAATGCACCTGGGGGCGCGCGCGGTTGATCTCGTTGAAGAAGAAGATCGCCAGGTCTTCGCCATGCCGGATCAGCGGCCCCGGCTCGACCGCCGGCCGGCCCTCGGCGCTGATGTAGGTGTAGTACACGAGGTCGTTGGGCATCAGGTCGATGGTGCCCTCGGTGCGCGCGAAATCGCCGCCCAGCACCTGCGCGAAGGCGCGCAGCAGGGTGGTCTTGCCGACGCCCACGTCGCCCTGCAGCAGCACGTGGCCGCGCGCGAACACCGCCATGTTGACGAGCCGGATCACCCGCGCCTGACCGATCACCGCCTTGCCCACCTCGGCCTCGACGGCCAGCGCGCGTTCGCGCCAGTCGCTCAGCAGCGCGTCGTTTCGGTCCATGCGGTGCGTCTCCATGTGGTTCGACGCAACTCGGGTGGCGCGCCGGCCGCGGGACAGTCTGCGTCAGCCATGGGACGGCCGGACAGGGTGGCCTGCGCACCGGGGCTTCTTGGCAAGAGGCATGCCCGCAATCCCCCTGGCATCGATTCATGAAAATCGCCAGTTCGCATTCATGATCACCCGACTGGAGCGATCGCGGTTCGCAGGCCACCATGCAGGACGGGACCCAGAGGCCCCCGCAGTTGCCGACCGGCGCTGTGAGTCCATCGACAAGGAGATCTCTTCATGACCTGGCAAACACCGACCGCCACCGATTTCCGCTTCGGCTTCGAAATCACGATGTACGTCGCGGCCCGCTGATCGCGGCGTTTCGTCATCCTCGCCGGCACGCCGGGTTCGCCCGGGGTGCCGGCCCCAATACCTTCAGCATGCGCATCACAGTCCTGGGCTCGGCCGCCGGCGGCGGCTTTCCGCAGTGGAACTGCAACTGCGCCAACTGCGCCGGTGTGCGCTCGGGCTGCGTGCGCGCGAAGCCGCGCACGCAGTCGTCGATCTTCGTGCGGCCCGACGATGCGATCGACGGCGTGCTGTTCAACGCCTCGCCCGACATCCTCGAGCAGATCCGCAGCCACCCTGCGCTGCAGCCCGCGCGCGCGCTGCGCGACACCGCGATCGCCGGCGTCGTGCTGATGGACGGGCAGATCGACCACGCGACCGGGCTCTTCATGCTGCGTGAGCGCAGCTCGCCGTTGCCGCTGTGGTGCACCGACCCGGTCGACGAGGACCTGACCCATGGCAACCCGGTGCTGCGCGTGCTGTCGCACTTCTGCGGCGTGCAGCGGGAGCGCATCGGGCTTGACGGCGCGCCGTTCAGCGTACCCGGCGTGGCAGGCCTCGCCTTCAAGGCGCTGCCGCTGAGCAGCAAGGCTGCACCGTACTCGCCGCACCGCGAAGCGCCGGTGCCGGGCGACAACATCGGCATGACGTTGATCGACACGGCCCGTCGCAAGACGGTGTTCTACGCGCCTGGTCTCGGCGAGATCACGCCGCCGGTGTTCGACGCGATGGCGAGCGCCGACGCGGTGATGGTCGACGGCACCTTCTGGACCGACGACGAGATGAAGACGCTCGGGCTCAGCAAGAAGTCGGCGCGCGACATCGGCCACCTGCCGCAGTCGGGTGCGGGCGGCATGGTCGAGTGGCTGGGCCGCCTGCCGGCGCGCACGCGGCGCCTGCTGATCCACATCAACAACACCAATCCGATCCTCGACGAGGACTCGCCCCAGCGTGCCGAATTGCAGCGCGCCGGCATCGAGGTCTGCGAGGACGGGATGACGATCGAGGTCTAGAGAGCCATGACGATGCGCGCAGACATCTTCAAGGAAGGCCGCCACCCCGCCGAGGCCGGTCCGCCGGCCTGGAGCCGCGACGAGTTCGAAGCGCAATTGCGCGAACGCGGCAAGTCGTACCACATCCACCATCCGTTCAACGTGATGCTGAACACCGGCAAGGCGACGCCCGAGCAGGTGCGCGGCTGGGTGGCGAACCGCTTCTACTACCAGATCGCGATCCCGATCAAGGACGCTGCCGTGCTGTCGAACTGCCCGGACGCCGCGGTGCGCCGCGGCTGGGTGCAGCGCATCCTCGACCACGACGGCTTCGAGCTCGGTGGCGTGAAGGATGCCGGCGGCATCGAGGCCTGGCTGCGGCTTGCGCAGGCCGTGGGCCTGACACGCGAGGAGGTGCAGGACCTGCGCCACGTGGTGCCGGCGGTGCGCTTCGCGGTCGATGCGTACGTGGACTTCGCGCGCCGCGCGCCGTGGCAGGAGGCAGTGTGCTCGTCGCTGACCGAACTGTTCGCGCCCGAGATCCACAAGCAGCGGCTGGCGACCTGGCCGGAACACTATGGCTGGATCGAAGCCGAGGGGCTGAGCTACTTTCGCAACCGCCTGAGCCAGGCGCGGCGCGACGTGGAGCAGGGGCTCTCGATCACGCTGGACCACTTCGCGACGCGGCCGCTGCAGGAGCGTGCGCTGGAGGTGCTGCAGTTCAAGCTCGACATCCTGTGGGCGATGAACGATGCGATGGCCGTTCGATACGGTGTCACGTCATGAGTGCCTTGTCGACGGCGACCCAACCGCGCGTCGGTCCCGGCTTCCGGCTGCAATGGGAGCCGGTGCAGGACTGCCACGTGCTGCTCTACCCCGAGGGCATGGTCAAGCTCAACGGCAGCGCCGGCGAGATCATGAAGCGCTGCGACGGCCAGCGCAGCGTCGCCGCGATCGTCGAAGACCTGGAGACGGCGTTCTCGGCCAAGGGCCTCGAGCCCGATGTGCTGGCCTTCGTCGAGATGGCCGCGAAGCAGCGCTGGCTGGCCTGGGACTGAGCGATGAGCGCCGTGCCGTCATCCCGACCCGGACCGCCGCTGTGGCTGCTCGCCGAGCTGACCTACCGCTGCCCGCTGCACTGCGTGTTCTGCTACAACCCGGTCGACTTCGCGCGCCAGGAAGACGAACTCGACACCGAGGGCTGGCTGCGCGTGCTGCGCGAGGGCCGTGAACTCGGCGCGGTGCAGTGCGGCCTGTCGGGCGGCGAGCCGCTGCTGCGCGACGACCTGGAGGTGATCGTCGCCGAGGCGCACCGCCTGGGCTACTACACGAATCTGCTGACCTCGGGCGTCGGCCTCACCGAGGCGCGCGCCGCAGCGCTGAAGGAAGCGGGCCTCGACCACGTGCAGCTGTCGTTCCAGGACTCGACGCGCGAGATGAACGATTTCCTGTCGCACACCAAGACCTTCGGCCTGAAGAACAAGGTGGCGCAGATCATCAAGGCCAACGGCTGGCCGATGGTGATGAACGTGGTGATCCATCGGCTGAACATCGACCACATCGACCGCATCATCGGCATGGCGGCCGAGCTGGGGGCCGAGTACCTGGAGCTGGCCAACACGCAGTACTACTCGTGGGCCTTCCTGAACCGCGACCAGCTGCTGCCGACGCACGAACAGCTGCGCCACGCCGAACGCGTCACCGACGAATGGCGCGTGCGCCTGGGCGACCGGATGCGGCTCTTCTTCGTCGCGCCCGACTACCACGAGGGCAAGGCGAAGAAGTGCGTCAACGGCTGGGGCAGCATGTTCCTGACCGTCGCGCCCGACGGCACCGCGTTGCCGTGCCACACCGCGAAGATGCTGCCCGGCCTGGCGTTCCCGAACGTGCGCGAGCACAGCATTCGCGACATCTGGTTCGACTCCGAGGGCTTCAACCGCTACCGCGGCACCGGCTGGATGAAGGAACCGTGCGCGAGCTGCGACCAGCGCGAGGTCGACCTCGGCGGTTGCCGCTGCCAGGCGTACATGCTGGCGCATGACGCGGCTGCCGCCGACCCGGTGTGCAGCAAGAGCCCGCAGCACCACCTGGTGCAGGCGGCGGTCGAACGCGCCGCCACGATCAACGTGAAGACCGTGACGGAACACCCTCTCGTGTTCCGCGACCCGGTCAACTCGCGGCGACTCAGCCCCAAGCCTGCGTGAGCAGGCGCTACCGGGTCTCTGCCAAGGTCTTCAGGTTCGCCAGCCCGCTCTGGTAGACCCCGGTGATGGCCTTCACGGCGGCATCGTCGTTGCGGTCCGGCGGCGGGTCGTTCTGCGGGTAGCCGCGGTAGAAGGCGCCACGCCATTCGACGATCGACTGCTTGCCGCTCGCGGTGACGATGATCGTCGAGGTGTAGTTCGTCACCGGCAGCGCGCCGCCGTCCTTCGCGCGGTAGCTGTACTTCATCGCCGCGTCGTCGTAGCCCTCCAGCGTCTCGATCAGCTCGCCGCCGCCCTTGACCTTCAGCGAGCGCACCGAGCCGACCTCGTTGCCCTGCGACGCCGGGCTCTCGGCGATGGCCGGGTGCCAGTCCTTCAGCGCATCGAAGTTCCGGATGCGGGCCCACACCGCGGCCGCGGGCGCATCGATGGTGATCTTCTCGACCACCTTCTGGCGCGTCGGGCCGTGGCCCTCGCCGGTCAGGGGCATGACGCCGAGCATCGCGGTCGCGGCGAGTGGCGCGAGCCAGCCGCCAGGCAGTTTCATGGGCATGACATCCTCCTTGCGTGGGGTCAGGGTTCGGGGGCGCCGATGAAGGCGCCGAAGCCGCGGCTGTTGCGGCCGGTGGCGATCTGCCGCAACGCCTGCCCGCTGGCGGCGTCGAGCACGCTGACGTTGTCGTCCATCCAGTTCACGACGTAGACCCGGTCGCCGTGCGCCGCCACGCCCTCGGGGTAGCCGAAGCCGCCCAGCGTGCGCAGCGGCTTCAGCGATGCGGCGTCGATCACGCTGACGCTGTCGTCGTGCTGGTTGGTCACGTACAGCAGCGCGCCGCCCAGCGCGAGCGCGGCGCCGTAGGGCGCCTTGCCGGTCGCGATGGTCGCGATCACGCGCGGCGCGTGGCGGTCGCGCACGTCGATCACCGACACGTCGTCGCTCTGCACGTTGAGCGCATACAGCCGCTCGCGCGCCGCATCGAACAGCAGCGCGAACGGGTGGCTGCCGACCTTCACGCGCGCCAGCACGCGGCGCTCGCGCACGCCGACCACGGCGACGCTGTCGTCGTCGCGCTCGGCCACGAACACGGTGTCGTTGTCGGCGTGCGCCGCGACGCCGGCCGGCGCCCGGCCGACCTCGATGCGGGCGAGCGGCGCCCGCTGCGAGCCGCTGCCGGCCGCATCGAACACCATCAGCCGGTTGGCATACCAGTCGGCCGCGAACAGCAGCCGGCCGTCCGGCGAGGCATCGATGCCCACCGGCCCGTCGCCGGCCGCCAGCGTGCCGACGACGCGCTGCGCGCGCATGTCGATGACCGAGATGTCGCGGCTGTCGGGGTTGGAGACGAACACCCGGCCGGCGCGCGAGGCCGCCACCACGCCGGCCGGCGAACGGCCGACGTCCACCGTGGCCACCACCTGCTGCGACGCGAGGTCGATCACCGACACGTCGTTGCTGCCCTGGTTGGTGATCCAGGCGAAGGGGGCCGCGAAGCTGCCGCCCGCGAAGCCTGCCAGGCCCGCCAGCAGCGCCGCCGCGGCTACCTGGCGTCGTTGATGAAGCACGCCTTGTGCACCTTGGTTTCCAGCTCGCGGTAGCGCTTGATCTGCGGCTTGACGGATTCGTTGTCGCGCAGCGCGCCGCCGCGCTCGCCGCCGATCGACATCGCGTTGACCACCGTGATCATGCCGACGTAGTCGTCGTACGGCACCTCGCCGGCCATCGCGTCGATGGCGCACGAGCACTTGTTGATCATCTCGAAGTGCGGGCCGGGGTGCGTGCGCATGCACTCCTGCACGTAGATCACGCGCTCCGACGTGGGGAAGTCGTTCGCCGCGGCGGCAACAGGGGCCAGCAGCCAGGGCAGGGCGGACAGGCACAGCAGGCGGTGCAGCGGGTTCATCATGGTGTGGCCCCTTCGATCATCAGTTCTTCGGTGAGCAGCGGCGGCGCATCGGCCGTGGCCGCCGCGATCCGGGTGCGGATGCCCAGCACGCCGCCCGGTACCGCATCCGACAACAGGAAGCGGTATTCCTTGTCGGCCAGCTTCTCGTAGCGGTAGCGGTTCGGGTCGTCCCGGTAGGGCTTGAACGAGACCTCGCGGCCCGCGACGGTCTTGCCGCGGTAGCGGAACGAGGCCGGTGCGACCGTCGCGCCCTGGTAGACCGTCATGCGGATGCGCTTGCGGAAGTAGTTCTCCGGGCCCTGCGTCAGCCGGTGCATCTCGCGGATGTCGTGCTCCAGGAAATACAGGATCACCGGGTTGGCCTTCGCGTTCTCGACGTCGGGCAGGGCGAGCCGGCGCGGGCCGCTCAGGAACTCGCCCTTCGACGCGCAGCAGCTGCCGTCGGCCTGCTTGCTGAACGACAGCACCACGCTGTCGTCGAAGCCGCCCTCCAGGCTGCCGGCCTTGCGGAAGCTGTAGCGCAGCGTCGACGGCGGCTGCAGGGTGGACAGCTGGTCGGCCAGGAAGATCGCCTGCTCGGCCGCGGAGAAGTCCTGGGCCGCGAAGCCGGTGGACGGCAGCATCGCCGCCAGCGCCACCCAGAGTGCAGCGGTGTTCACCTCAGCGCGCCGGCTTGCCGGGCGCGGGGTCTTTGACGCTGAAGGATTCGTCGACGACCGGCACGCCGTAGTCCTTCAGGATGGCCTGGATCGCCGCCTGCTGCGAATCGATCAGGCCCTCGACCTTCTGCTTCCACTCGCGCTCGCCGTAGCGCACGCCCATCGCCATCTCGTAGTCGAAGCGCACGCCGGGCTCCGATTTCAGCGGCACCACGGTGAGCCGCGGCGACTTGACGCGCTGCGCGAAGTAACCCGCGATCGGCCCCCACACGATGGCCGCGTCGATCTTGCCGGCCGCGAGGTCCTTCTCGATGATCTCGCCCGGGTACTGCTGTGGGTCGGCGTTCATCATCGGGTAGGGCACGCCGCGCTCGACCAGGCGGTGCAGGCTCAGCCAGTCCGAGGCCGGCGAGCGGTCGTAGACGCCGATGCGCAGCTTGCCCAGGCGGGCCGGGTCGAGCTTCAGGAAGTCGTCGCCCGACTTCACCTGGTCCAGGCCCTGGCCCTGTGGGAACACGAGCGCATAGGTGGAGCGGTAGTAGGGCTTGGTCACCGACACCTGGTCGTAGCCGACCGGCACGCCCATCACGATGTCGCACGGGTAGTCCTGCCCCGGCAGCTTGTAGCGCAGGGTGTTGCGGATGAAGGCCATGCGCTGCGGGAACGAGTAGTACTCGACCGGCAGCCCGAGCGCCTTGCCGAACACCTCGGCGATGCGGTTCTCGATGCCCGCGCCCGCGACGTTGGAGAACGGCAGGTTGTTCGGGTCCTGGCACACGCGCAGCGCCTGGCGCGGCGGCGGCTTGTCGGCGTCCTGCGCGGCGGCGGGCGGGCACGCGGCCACGACCCCCCAGGCCAGCGCCAGCGCCCGAGCCACCACGGACGTGCGGGTGGTGTTGTTCATTTGGCCGGCTCGACCTTGGCGCGCGTGATGGCGCCGTCGGACCGTCCCTTCAGGTAGGCATACAGGTCGTTGATGTGTTCCTTCACCTGCTGGCTTTCGCCGAAGCTCGGCATGCCCTTGGGCAGGCGGCCTTCGGTGACGGTCTTGACGAACTCGTCCTGGCTCAGCGTCTTCAGGCTGTTGATCAGCGAAGGCCCGACCAGGCCCTCCTGGTTGGCGCCGTGGCAGCGGTCGCATGCAGCGGCGCGCCAGGTCCGGAAGCCTTCCATGGTCTTGGCGTCGACCTTGTAGCCGTCGACCACGGTATAGGGTTTGTCGTCGGCCAGCACGCTCACGGTGAGGCATGCCAGCACGGCAAAGACACACTGCTTCAATTTCATCGAATCATCCACCGTCAAGAGAGTGGGATGGCATCCCCCGGGGTGCCATCCCTGTTCCCAGGTTGTCTCGATTCTTCTTCTTGCTTCTTGGGTTCGATTCCTGCCGATCAGTTCGGCAGGGCAAACACCGTCAACGAACCACCCAGTTCGGTGTACTGGGCCAGTTCCTTGTAGCCGCCGACGGCGCCCAGGCCATCCTGGTCCTTCTCGAGGCCTGCGGCCATGCCGATGCCGGCCCAGCCGCCGATGCCCGAGAACACGCCGATGTACTGCTTGCCCTTGTGCTCATAGCTGAACACGTTGCCGATGATCCCGGAGGGCGTCTTGAACTTGAAGAGCTCCTTGTTGATGTCCTTCTTGTCCACGCACTTCAGGTAGCCCTCCAGCGTGCCGTAGCAGCTGAGCCCGCCGGCGGTGTTGAGCGCGCCGCTCCAGACCGAGAACTTCTCGGCATGGCTCTGCACGATCTTGCCGGTGCCGGCATTCCAGGTGATGTAGTTGCCCATGCCGCCGTGGCTGCCCGGGGCCGGGAACATCGACAGCGTGGCGCCGACATACGGCTGGCCGGCGGTGTACTCGACCTTGAACGGCTCGTAATCCATGCAGACGTGGTTGGTCGGCACGTAGAAGAGCTTGGTCTCGGGGTCGTAGGCGGCAGGCTGCTGGTCCTTGCTGCCGAGTGCCGCCGGGCAGATGCCCTTGGTGTTGACGTCCGCCCCGTTCTGCGCGGTCGAGTACTTGGAGACGACCTGCGGGCGGCCCGTCTTC
>NZ_JBFUFQ010000175.1:0-12333 GCF_056403355.1 Rhizobacter sp. P2_H3
GCAGCAGGCTGTGCGCGGCCGGTCAGCGCGCGCTGCGGGCGGCCGCGGCGGCGCGTTGCAGCAGCAGGCTGCCGGCCAGCAGCAGCGCGCTGCTCAGCCACAGCTGCCGCGGCAGCGTGAGCGTCGACCAGTCGGCGGCGCCGTCCATGCGCATCACGTAGGCCGACAGGAAGAGCGCGAACAGCGTGCTCGCGACCGCGATGAACACCCACAGGCCGGTGTCCAGTGCGCGCGCGGCGGGCGAGTCGTCGACGGCCGGGGATCCGAGCACGGCGCTGTTCATCTCGACACCTCCCTGGCTTGTCCGGGCGGGTCGGGCGGCTCGGGCTCCTGGCCACCGGCGTCGAGCGGCGCATCCTGCGCGATGAAGTCCTGCGGCGCGCCTGGCACGCTGTAGGCATAGGCCCAGCGGTGCACCACCGGCAGCCGCGGCCCCCAGTTGCCGTGCACCGGCGGGGTGTCCGGCGTGGCCCATTCCAGCGACGCGGCGCGCCACGGGTTGGGGTCGGCGCGGCGGCCGCGGAACGCGCTCCAGACCAGGTTGAAGACATACACCAGCTGCGCCGCCCCCACCGTCAGCGCGACCACCGTGATGAACACGTTCAGCGCGTGCGCCGAGGCCGGGATGAACTGGTAGTTCTCGTAGTGGTAGTAGCGCCGCGGCATGCCGAGCACGCCCAGGTAGTGCATCGGGAAGTAGATCAGGTAGGTGCCGATGAAGGTGACCCAGAAGTGGAACCTGCCGAGGCGGTCGTCCAGCATGCGGCCGGTCACCTTCGGGAACCAGTGGTAGATGCCGCCGAACACCACCAGCAGCGGCGCCACGCCCATCACCATGTGGAAGTGGGCCACCACGAAGTAGGTGCCCGACAGCGGGATGTCGACGCTGACGTTGCCGAGGAACAGCCCGGTCAGCCCGCCGCTCAGGAAGGTGAGGATGAAGGCGAGCGTGAACAGCATCGGCACCGTCAGGTGCAGGTCGCCGCGCCACAGCGTGAGCACCCAGTTGTAGACCTTGATCGCGGTGGGCACGGCGATGATCAGCGTGCTGGTCGCGAAGAAGAAGCCGAACCACGGGTTCATGCCGCTGACGAACATGTGGTGCGCCCACACCACGAAGCTCAGGGCCCCGATGACGACGATCGCCCAGACCATCATGCGGTAGCCGAAGATCGCCTTGCGCGCGTGCACGCTGATCAGGTCGGAGACGATGCCGAAGGCCGGCAGCGCGACGATGTAGACCTCGGGGTGGCCGAAGAACCAGAACAGGTGCTGGAACAGCAGCGGGCTGCCGCCCTTGTAGTCGGTGACCTGCCCCATCGAGACCAGGGCCGGCATGAAGAAGCTGGTGTGCAGGGTCTTGTCGAGCAGCATCATCACGCCGCTGACGAACAGCGCCGGGAAGGCCAGCAGCGCGAGGATGGTGGCGACGAAGATGCCCCACACGGCCAGCGGCATGCGCAGCAGCGTCATGCCTTCGCAGCGCGCCTGCAGCACCGTGGTGACGTAGTTGAGCCCGCCCATCGTCGTGGCGACGATGAAGATCAGCAGCGACACCAGCATCAGCACGATGCCGCCCTCGAAGCCCGGCGTGCCGGGCAGGATGGCCTGCGGCGGGTACAGCGTCCAGCCCGCGCCGGTGGGCCCGCCCGGCACGAAGAAGCTCGCGACCAGCACCAGCACCGACAGCAGGTAGACCCAGAAGCTCAGCATGTTCATGTACGGGAACACCATGTCGCGCGCACCGACCATCAGCGGGATCAGGTAGTTGCCGAAGCCGCCGAGGAACAGCGCCGTGAGCAGGTAGATCACCATGATCATCCCGTGCATGGTGACGAACTGGTAGTAGCGCTCGGCGTTGATGAAGGCGAACTGGCCCGGGAAGCCGATCTGCAGCCGCATCAGGTTGGACAGCAGCAGGCCGATCAGCCCGACCACGATGGCCGTGCTCGCGTACTGGACCGCGATCACCTTGTGGTCCTGGCTCCACACGTACTTCGTGATGAAGGTCTGCGGGGCGTGGTGCGCACCGGTGTCGACGTAGCTCATGACGGTTTGCCGTTCGATCGGATGTAGGCCACCAGGGCCGCCAGTTCCTCGTCGGTCAGCTCGATCTGCGGCATGACCTGGGCGAAGCCCTTCACGGCGCGTGCCTTCGGGTTGCGGATGAAGTCCTTCAGGTAGGCCTCGTCGACCAGCGCGGTGGATCCGTCGACCATCGTCTCGGTCTTGCCGAACAGGCCCTTCCAGGTCGGCCCGACACCGGGGCTGCCGTCGACCGTGTGGCAGGCCACGCAGCCCTTGGTCTGGGCCAGCGAGCGGCCCAGCGCGGCCGGCGTGCCGGTGCCTGCGGCAGCCGGCGCGGCGGCGGCCTGCGTCGCCGCGAAGGTGGGCTGCTGCTTCAGCCAGGCCTGGAACGCCGCGTCATCCTCGACCACGACGTAGCCGCGCATGTCGGGGTGGCCGACGCCGCACAGCTGCGCGCACATCGATTCGAAGCGCCCCGGCTGCGTCGGCGTGAACCAGAACGAGCTCACCTGCCCCGGCACGATGTTCATGCGTGCGCGGAACTGCGGCACGAAGAAGTCGTGCAGCACGTCGTGCGAGCGCAGCAGCACCTTCACCGGGTGGCCGATGGGCAGGTGCACCTCGTTGCCGAGCACGATGACGTTGTCCTGCCCGGCGGCATCGGCCGGGTCGAGCCCGAGCGGGTTGCTGCCGCTGACGAAGCGCGCGTCGCTGCCGCCCAGCTTGCCGCTCGCGCCCGCCAGGCGGAAGCGCCACTGCCACTGCTGGCCGACGATCTCGAGCAGCCGCGCATCGGCGGGCGGGTGCACGTAGTCGGCATACACCACCAGCCCCGGCGCCAGCAGGCCGGCGATGCCCAGCGTCGTGACGCCGATCAGCCAGCGCTCCAGGCGCTTGTTCTCGGGCTCGTACGCGGCGCGCTGGCCGGCGCGGTGCCGGAAGCGCCAGACGGTGTAGGCGACGAACAGGTTGATGACGACGAAGAACAGCCCGGTGATGGCCAGCGTGATGGTCAGCGTGTCGTCCATCTGCTTCCAGTTGGACGCGAGCGGCGTCGTCCACCACGGCGTGACGAGGTGGAACAGCACCGACGCGACGACGAGCACCAGCAGGACGAGGGCGATGACCATGGCCGGCGTTCAGTGGCCGGGCGGCGGGGACTGGCGGCGCCGCGCCAGCTTCCAGTACAGCAGCGACGCCGTGACACCGAACAGCAGGTGGGCCGCGAACGTGCCCCAGCCGCGCAACTCCACCAGCCAGGGGAACACCTGCGTGGCCACGTGGAAACTCGCCAGGTAGAGCAACGCGCCGAACACCAGGCCGACGACCGCGAGCGCGAGCGGCCCGGTGTCGTAGCGGAAGCCGGCGCTGATGAAGCCGAGCACCATGCCGAACGCAGTGCCCAGCACGTAGTGGGTGGCGAGCGCCACCGCCACGATGCCCACGCTGAACGACTCGGAGGCGTGGCCGGTGTCCGAACCGAGCGCGATCGCCGCGACCAGCTGCGAGATGCGCCACGGCCCCATGCTGCCGGCAGCGGCCGCCCAGAGGAGTTCCAGCACCATCAGGACCGCGCCGGCGGCAAAGCCGGACACCGCGGCGGCGGACCAGTCAGGTTCCCGCCGCTCCCAGCGATGCAGATGCAATCGATGTTCCATCGTCACCTCCATGCGGGAGGCGCCGTCGAATGGCAGCCCGGGTCAGGGAAACGCCGGGATGTTCGGCTCCACGCCTTCCAGATGCGCTTCCGGGTGCAGGGTTTGCAAGCGGGATTCGATGTCGTCGACGCGCGAGCGCGGCACGTCGACCATCAGCAGGATCTGGCCTTGCTCGATGGCGGACTCGAAGCGCTTGAGCCGGTGATTGGGGGTGGAGATGCCGATCAGGCTGGACGACCAGGCCCCGAAGCCCGCGCCGACGATCGCCAGCACGGCGACCATGCCCCATTCCGGCGAGTCGCCGAAGAGCGGGAAGAACAGCGCGACGATCACGCCCAGCACGGCACCGGCGGCGCCGCCGATGACGAGGCCGGCCTGCGCCGAACGCACCACGTCGGAGGTCTGCAGCAGGTTGGCCGGATGCAGGCCGGTCAGGACCTCACCCTCGCGGGCGACGAAGTGGATGTGCGGCTCGGAGATCCGGGCGAGCAACAAGTCATCCATCGTCCGCCGGGCGCTGGCCAGGTCGGGCAACAGCCAATAGATGCGTCTGCGCATGGCCGCCTCCTTGTGCAGTTTGCGAAGCGATTGGCGATCACCGTACTCCCATTCGGGGCGATCGGCAAGCGGGCACAACCCAGCGTCGCGCGTCTCTCGTGCGTCTCAGCGCGCAGGCAGCTTGCACGCCGCCACGCGGTTGACCTGGATCTGCGAACCGCCGGCGCTGTAGGCCCACAGCACGTCGCCATTCGGGGCCGTGACCATGTCCTGGAACTGATCGATCGCCAGGCCGGACGCAACCGGGCCTTCGACGAGCTTTCCATCCGACGCGTTCGCCACCGCCAGCATCAGCGCGCCGCCCGACTTCCATCCCAGCAGCAGCCTGTCGCTGCCGAGCGCGGCCAGGTAGGGGCGGAATGGGTAGCTGGCGTCGAGGCCGGTGGCCGCGCCGATGCCGAGTTGCTGGACCGGTGCCGTGCCGCGGTTCGGCAGCTTCGCGAGCTGCAGCGACAGCCCGCCGGTGGCCGCGGGCTGGATGAAGTTCATCCAGAAGCCGTCGCTCGCGCCCACCAGGCCACCGAGTGCGCGCTGCGTCGGATCGGTGCCGGCCAGCCACTGCAGCGTGTCGGCTGCGGCCGACGGCGTGGCCAGGCGCGCCTGCTGCATCGCGTTCGGGTAGGCGTCGCCGTGGCAGGTCGCGCCCCACTGCGTGCCGTTCCAGGCGGTGCGCACCGACCAGCTGTGGCTGCAGCCCCAGTCCCAGCGGCCGGCCACCGCCTTGCCGTTCGCGTCGACGAACTTCAGCGTGTCGCCGGCATGGATGTCGACCTCGCCGGCGACGTTCGGGCGCGCGGTGGACATCGCCGAGCGGTAGTAGATGCCGATCGTCGAGCCGTCGGTGGCGAGCCGCGCGGTGTGCCCGTACCACCAGATGAACTGCGCACCGACGCTGTCGACGTTGCCCTTCTTCGTCAGCGTGGTGCGCGACAGCAGGGCGCCATCGCCGCCGACGCGCACCAGGTCCATCCTGCCGCAGACGTTCTTGTCGGGCGTGCTGCTGCCGCGGCAGTACTTGGGCGAGTAGATGTCCGGGTCGTCGGCGACGACCGCCAGCGCCGCGCCGCCGGGCGTCGCGAGGATGGCATGCACTTCCAGGCCGGCCACGCCGGGCAGCGCGCGATCGAGGCTGTCCGTGGCCGTCAGTGCGGCCATGCGGATGGACGCAGCGCTGCGGTCGGTCCAGGCCAGCCAGGCGCTGCCGTCGCTGCGCGGCGCGATCACCGCGGGCGTGTACTCGTCGTTGGGGGCCGCGTTGCCGCCCACGGTCACCGAGCTCGCGCGCAGCCGCTGCGCCAGCGGGTCGCATGATGCGGGCGCGGGTGCGGGGGCCGGAGATGGCGCAGGTGCAGGTGCAGGTGCTGGAGCTGGAGCTGGAGCTGGAGCTGGAGCTGGAGCGGGGGCCGGAACTGGCGCGGGCGCTGGCGAAGGAGCGGGTGCGGGGTCGGACGAGCTGCCGCCGCAGGCCGCCAACGCGGCCAGCAAGGCGAGTGCGCCGGGGCGGGTCATGTTCTTCATGGGAATTGCGCCTTGCCTTGCACGACGACACCACCCGCGGGTTCGGGCAGCGTGTCGAGCAGCGTCGCTCCGCCCAGCGCGGTGACGCGCACCTGGAGCGGCCCCGCCGCGATCTCGGCCGGATGGACGAAGTAGTTGTAGTCGGTGCGCGCGACGCTGCCGGCGACGGGCGAGGTGGCCGCGCTGTCGCTTCCGCCACCCCCTCCGCCGCAGGCGGCCAGCGCCGTGGCCATGATGCCGGCGACCCACCGGCCCGCGCGCCGGTTCACGGCGCGACCGTCAGCTTGCCGGACCCTGCCGATGCCTTGACGGATGCCTTCACGCTGCTGGCCGGCAGCAGCGCGCTGGCGTAGGCGTACGGCACGGTCCAGCCGACGCTGGTGCTGAAGCTGCACTGGCTCGTGTCCAGCGCCGCACCGTTCAGCAGCGAGCCGCTCTCCTTGATCGCGCCGGTCTTGCTCGACGAGCCGGGGTTCTTCAGCACGCTGGTGCAGCCGCTGGCGCCCTGGATGTCGAACGCGTTGTTCTCCGAGATGATCTTCGCCTTGTAGGCCACGCCGATGCTGTACTGGTGCGCGTACACCGGGTGCGACTTGCTGCCTTCGAAGTAGTTGTTGTAGACGTGCACGCTGCCGAAGCGCACGCGCGGCGCGCGCTCGGTGATGTTGCTGAACAGGTTGCCGTGGAAGGTGACCGTCAGGTGCGTGTCGTCGCTGGTCGTGCTGTCGGACGAGCCGATCAGGTTGTTCTTGTCGTGCTGGTCGAAGACGTTGTTCGACACGGTCACGTAGTCGGAACCGTTCTTCACGTCGAGCGCGCCGTCGTGGCACTGCTTGACCTTGCCGTTCTCGACCGGCGACAGGTCGTCGGTCTGCGGTGCGTCGGTGAAGCTGTTGTGGTCGATCCAGACGTGGGTCGAGCCGTCGACCGTGATGCCGTCGTACTGCGAGTTCCAGTTGCCGGCATCGCCGTCGTTCGGGTCCCACACCGGGCCGACATCGCAGGGGTTGACGATGCGCAGGTTGCGGATGATGACGTTCTGCACGCCGCTGACCTGCAGGTAGGCGTTGACCAGCCCGGCGTCGCTGCCGGCGCCGATGAGGGTGGTGTTGCTCTTCAACGCGAGCCGGGCGCGTGCCTTCTGGTCGGTGGTGTTCGCGAACGCGCCGCCGTTGTCGGCCGCGGCCATGTCGATGCGGCCGACCACCTTGACGATCGTCGCGGCACTGCCGCCGGCCTTCAGCGCGGCCAGCAGTTCGGTGGCGGTCGTGACCTTGTAGACGGCCGAGGCGGTGGCGGTCGAGCCGCCGCTGGTGCCGCCGGCCTGGCTGGCCCAGCCGGTGGTCGGTACCACGTCGCGGCTGTTGTCGCCGGAGGCGGATGCGGGGGCCGGCGCAGGGGCCGGTGCAGGTGCGGGTGCGGGTGCGGGTGCAGGTGCAGGTGCAGGTGCAGGTGCAGGTGCAGGTGCAGGTGCAGGTGCCGGCGAAGGGGCGGGTGAAGACGCGGGTGCAGGTGAGGGCGCTGGAGCCGGGGCCGGGGCCGGCGAAGGCGCAGGTGTCGGCGCGGGCGCAGCGGATGCGCTCGCCGGGGTGTCGGTCGACTCGTCATTGCAGCCGGCGAGCAGCGCGGCGGCAAAAAGGGCGGGGAGCAGTGTTCGCATGGGGGCCTCGGGTCCGGACTCGTGTTCAGCAACGATTGTGTGAAGCACGACACCGCGAGACTTGACGGAACTCTGAACAGGCGACGAACGGCGCCCATGCGTTGGCAGCACGAGACGCCGTGCAACGGGATGCAAGCGAGGACGGCCTGCAGCTCGCCGGAATGACAGGACCGGTCGTCCCGATTCGTCGCATGGCTCACAACTTGAAACCGAAGTCCCCGGCCGCGTCACCACGTCGACGTCGAGGCCATGTTGAGACCTTCCGTGTGCCGCGTGGCGCCTGTCACATCCACTGACGATGGTCATCGATTCATCAACTGTCGGTCAAGCCGCGCCGCGCCTGCGCACGTAGCCTCGCTCGCATGTTGTTGACATCCCTCGATCCTGTGAATCCAATTTCTTCGCGCCTGTCCGCGCTGGCCCTCGCATCGATCCTCGCACTGGCCGCGCTCGCAGCCTGCGGCGGCGGCTCGGGCTCGAGTGACGGCGCCACCGCACAAGGCGAGTCGGCCGGCAGCGGCGGCGCCGCCGACATCACCGCCGCCATCCTGGCCAACGCCAATGTCGTGCTGACCGGCGATGCGGTGATCCGGCTGCCGGCAGGCGTCAGCACCTACACCGGGGTGATCTCCGGCCAGGGCCGGCTCACGCTCACGCCGGCCGGCGGCAGCGCCAGCCCCGGCACGCTGGTGATCACGCAGGCCAGCACCTTCACGCTGCCCGACGCGCAGCAGGTGCAGGTGGTCACGAAGAAGACCTGGCCCGGTGCCGGCTACCAGCTCGAGATCGCCGGCAGCAACCCGCCGGTGCTGACCATCGATGCCGGCGCCACGCTGCAGATCGGCACCAACAGCAGCGCCGACAACAACCCGAACATCATCGCCACCTCCGACAGCAAGAACCCGGCGAGCGTGGTGAACGGCGAGGTCAACCTCGACAACATCCTGAACAACGGCCGCCTCGTGCTGAAGAGCGCGAACTTCATCCGCCTCGGGCAGGTCAGCGGCAGCGGATCGATCTCGCAGCTGCCCGACGTGTGGGGCGGCAACACGCTGGGCGGCGCCAGCAGCTTCTCGGGCGTGCTGTCGCTGAGCGCCGGGCAGGACTTCGGCAGCAACCACGTCGCCGCGGCGCTGCCGAATGCGAAGGCGGTGCTCAACGAAGGCTCGTGGCTGGTGTGGAGCCCGCCGGGCAGCGTCGTCACCGTCAGGCAGGACATCTTCGAGGCGGCCTTCGGCGGCGACATCAACTTCCACCCGATCGGCAACTCGACGATCGTGATGAGCGGCGTCTACGGCCACACCGACAACAGCCCGCACGGCAGCCCGAACCTGGTCGATCCCGGCCTGAGCGACCCTGGCCTGAACCTGGCCAAGGTGATCTACCGCGGCGGCGCGAACGCCGTCAACGGCAACGATGCCAGCTACCGCGGCATCAACATCGAGGCCGGCGGCACCGTGCAATGGGGCGACGGCACGCACAACCGCTTCTTCCTGCCGTCGGCACCGTCGCCGGCGGCGGTGAACCCACCGGCCGGCAAGAAGAACGCGTACATCAACCTGCACCGCGGCGGCACGCTGGCCTTCAACTACAACGGCCCGGTGACGCTGAACGTCGGCATCACCGGCGGCGGTGGCGGGCCGGACAAGAGCGAGACCACCGGCGCCGGCAACGTCACGGTGATGGGCACGCCGGGCAACGACGTCACCTTCGCGCAGCCGCAGAACTACCACGGCATCACCACCATCGGCGCGAAGGCCGTGCTGCGCCTGGGCACCGGCCAGCCGGTGCCGCTGAACTACATCACCATCAACGCCGACAAGAACACCCGCAGCACGCTGCTGCAGGCCACCTACAGCGGCGACGCCAGCCTGCTGCCGGCGGCCGCCGGCGATGCGATCGTCAACGACGGCCAGCTGGTGGTGCAGAACACCTCGACGGACATCGCGTTGTCCAACATCAGCGGCAGCGGCAGCCTGCTGCAGCGCGGCAGCGCCACCACGACGCTGTCGGGCAACCGCTACAGCGGCACGACGACGATCGACGGCGGCACGCTGCTGGCCGCCGGCGCCGATGCGTTCGGCACCGGCAGCGTGGTCAACAACGCGGCGCTCGGCTTCGCGAGCGGCCAGCACGAACTCGGCCTGGGCGGCAATTTCACGCAAGGCGCGAACGGCGTGCTGACACTGAACATCGCCGGCACCCGGCCGGGCGTCGACCAGGACCACCTGTCGACGGCCGGCCGCGCGGTGCTGGGCGGAACCTTGAAGCTGAACGTCGGCAGCGGCCTCGCTGCCGGGCAGACGCTGGTGCTGATCGAGGCCGCCGGCGGCTTGAGCGGTGCGTTCGGCAGCATCGACATCCAGGGCACCCAGGTCGTGACCGGCCAGGACGCGACCCGCTTTTTCGTGAGGATCCCATGAGGCGTCGTCAACTTCTTGCGTCGGCCCTCGGGGTCGGCGTGCTCGGCGCGGCCGGCTGCGGCAGCGAACCCGGCAGCGGTGACGGTGACGGCGACGCGGTAGCCCCGCGGGCGCGCACCTTCGTGCACCCCGGCCTGCTGCATACCGAGAGCGATTTCGAGCGCATGCGCAAGAAGGTCGCCGCCCAGGCCCAGCCGTGGCTGAGCGGCTGGAACGCGCTGACTTCCAACGGCCGCTCGCAGCTGGGCGCGTCGCCGCGGCCGCTGCAGACGGTGGTGCGCGGCGGCGACGGGCAGAACTTCGCGCAGCTCTACATCGACACGGCGCGCGCCTACCAGCTGGCGCTGCGCTGGAAGGTGTCGGGCGACACGCGCTATGCCGACCTGTGCGTCGCCTTCCTGAATGCCTGGTCGTCGACGCTGACCGGCATCACCGGCAATGCCGACCGCTTCCTGGCCGCCGGCATCTACGGCGTGCAGTTCGCCAACGCGGCCGAGATCCTGCGCACCTACCCGGGTTGGGCCGCGGCCGACCTGGCGCGCTTCCAGGACATGATGCTGAAGGTGTTCTATCCGCTGAGCAGCGACTTCCTGGTGCGGCACAACGGCGCCGTCATCACGAACTACTGGGCGAACTGGGACCAGTGCGCGCTGGCCTGCGTGCTGAGCATCGGCGTGCTGTGCGACCGGCCGGACATCTACGACGAGGCGATGGCCTACTACCGCAACGGGGCCGGCAACGGCGCCGCGCTGCAGGCGGTGTGCCACGTGCACCCGGGCTACCTCGGCCAGTGGCAGGAGAGCGGGCGCGACCAGGGGCATGCCACGCTCGGCATCGGGCTGGCCGGCATGTTCTGCGAGATGGCCTGGAACCAGGGCGACGACGTCTACCGGTTCGACAACAACCGCTTCCTGGCGGGCGCCGAGTACGTCGCGAAGAGCAACCTGGTCGATGCGGCCGGCGCCTTCTACGCGATGCCCTATCACGAGTACAGCAACAAGCAGGGTGTCAGCACCGGCGTGTCGCCGGCCGCCCTGGGCGCCCGGCGCCCGGTCTGGGAATCGGTGCTGCACCACTACGAAGGCCGGCTCGGCGTGGCCGCGCCCTGGGTCAAGCGGCAGGCCGAGCAGCTGCGGCCGGAGTACGACGGCGGCAACGGCGACCAGCTCGGCTTCGGCACGCTGACCTACGCGCGCGAGCCGCGCACCGGCGGCAGCCCGAGCGGCCTGACGGCGCGCCTGCACGGCGGTGCCGTGCTGCTGTCGTGGTGGGGCGTGCCCAATGCACCGTCGTACCGCGTCAAGCGGRCCGACCGCGCCGGCGGGCCCTACACGACGGTCGCGACGGTCAGCGACCTGCTGACCTGGACCGACACGCCGGCGCCGGGCGCCACCTTGCTGCACTACGTCGTCACCGCGGTGGATGCGGCCGGCGGCGAGAGCGCGGCATCGGCCGAGGTCTCGGTGTCGGCGACGCCGCGGCTGGTGCTGCACCAGCCGTTCGACGAAGGCGGCGGGCGGGTCTTCGACGGGTTGAAGGATTTCGCCAGCCTGCCGCCGGGACTCGTCGAGACACTGGGCGATTGCACGCTGGCGGCCCGCGTGCGGGTGGACGCCGCGCAGGCCTGGGCGCGCCTCTTCGACGTCGGCTCCGGGCCGCGGCGCAGCATGTTCCTGACGCCGCGCAACGCCGCCGGCGTCGTGCGCTTCTCGATCGACACGGTGCACGGCTACGGCGCGCAGATCATCGACGGCACGGCCCTGCCGACCGGCGCATGGGCGCACGTGGCAGTGACCCTGTCGGGCAGCACCGGCACCCTCTACGTCAACGGCGTGGCGGTGGGCACGAATGCCGCGATGACGCTCGCGCCCAGCGACCTCGGCGCGGGCATGGACGGCTGGATCGGCCGCTCGCAGTACGCCAGCGATCCCTACCTGAAGGGCGCGGTGCGCGACCTGCGCGTCTATGCCGGTGCGCTGGATGCGCAGGCGATCGCGGCGCTGGCGGGGGCGTGACCATTCACCTCCGCATCGGCAGCCGCTTTGCAAGCGGTACGAATTGGTATCTTTGAGAAACCTCGATTGGAATACCAATCCAGTACCAGCACACTCCCTCCCTGGTTTTTGTATGCATCTCAACCGGAGATCAGGGAGATGAAAGTGAAAGCACTGGGTATGAGCATGGTTGCCGTCGCGATCGGCAGCCTGTGGGGGCAAGTCCAGGCCGCGTCGGCCTACGGCGAGCAGGGCGTCTGGGCCAGCGACGTGCAACTGGCGCAGTCCAGCGCGCCCGCCTGGCGCGAAGGCGTCACCTACACCGTCGGCACGGTGGTGAGCTATGGCGGCCGCGACTATGTCGCGCTGGTCACGCACACCGCCTGGGCGGGCACCAACTGGACGCCGCCGACCACGCCGTCGCTGTGGTCGCCGACGAACGCCGCCCCGGCCCCCGCGCCGGCTCCTGCACCCGCTCCCGCGCCGTCGCCCGC
>NZ_JBFUFQ010000176.1:0-12288 GCF_056403355.1 Rhizobacter sp. P2_H3
CGCTCGCGCAGCGCGAGAGCCAGCGGGCGCAGGCGGTGCAGGGCTTCCTGACGAGCCTGTTCACCGCCAACTCGCTRCAGCAGGCCGATCCGCTGCGCGCCCGCCAGACCACCGCGCGCGAGCTGCTCGAGGTCGGCGCGAAGCAGGCGGCGCAGGCGCTGAAGGATTCGCCCGAAGCGCTCGACGAGGTGCTCGACACGCTGGCCGACATGCATTTCCAGCTCGGCCTGTTCGACGAGGCCGGGCAGCTGCGGCTGCAGCGCGTCGAGGCGGCGCGGCGCTCGTTCGGTGCGCACGACGCGCGGCTCGCCAATGCGCTGCTCGCCTACGCCCGCGACGTGAACCACACCGACGACCGCGCCCGCGCACTGGCCGCGATGGACGAAGCCCGGCAGGTGCTCGATGCGATCGGCGACGACGCGTCGGAGACGCGCGGCTGGATGTGGATCAACCGCGCCGAGATCGAGCAGTACGTGTCGTTGGCCGGCATGCGCGAGGCGGCGCAGCAGGCGGTCGCGCATTTCCGGCGGCACCCGGCGCAGTGGTCGAGCGGCTACGAGGCGCTGCGCAACCTGGCGCGCTCGCACCACCTGGCTGGCGATGCGGCCACCGCGCAGGCGATGCTGAAGGAGGCGCTGGCCGAGATCGACCGGCACGAGGCGGCGCCGTCGGCCTGGTCGGTGACGCCGCTGGTGCAGCTGGCCGAGGCGCAGGCGGCGGCGCGCGATTTCAGCGCGGCCGAGGGCAACCTGCGGCGCGCGCTCGACCTCTCGCGCAAGCTCAGCGGCCCGCTCGACGGCGGCACGCTGCAGACCCAGGCCAAGCTGGGGGGCCTGCTGCACAGCCTCGGGCGGCGCGATGAAGGCTGGCGGCTGCTCGATGACGCGCGTGCCGCGATCGAGCGCCCCGATGCGAACGCAACGCCGGCGGCGGTGGGGGCGGTGAACCGCTTCCGCGGCGATGCCCACCATGCAGACGGCCGCTTCGCCGAGGCCGATCGCGACTACGCACCCGAGCTGGACGACCTGCGCGCGCACTACCCCGGCTCGGTGCCGCTCGCGCGCGAGATGCTGCTGCAGGCGCGCAACTGGACCGCGATGGGCCGCCATGCCGAGAGCGGCCGGCAGATCGAGGAGGCGCACCGCATCTGGCGCGCCGTGGGCAGCGGCGTCGCAGCACCGGCCACGCACAACCCGTTCATCTTCGAGGCGGTGCGGTTGCTGCTGGCGCAGGGGCAGGCCGCGCAGGCGATCGAGCGGCTGAAGGAGATCGTGCTGGTCGATGACGGCGGGCCGCAGCTCGACCGCGTGCAGTGGCTGCTGTTCAGCGGGCGTGCCGCGCTGCAGCTGCAGCGGCCGGCCGATGCCCGCGCCCAGGCGGCGCAGGCGCTGGCACTGCTCGCACCGGAGCGCGAATCGGCTCGCTTCGATGACAAGGAGGCCGACGCGCTGCTGCTGCAGGGCGAGGCCTGGCTCGCGGAGGGGGACGCGAAGGCAGCACGCGCGCCGTTGACACGGGCCGTCGCATTGCGCGAGCGGCTGGCCGCACCGGGCAGTGCGTGGCTGGCCGAGGCGCGGGTGGCGCTTGCGCGATGCCTGCGGGCGCTGAACGAGCGCGCCGCCCCGCTCAGTCGGCCTTCATGAGAATGCGCACGGGGTACTGCATCGCACACGGCACGCCGTTGCAGCGCGCCGGCTTGTACTTCGCCTTCATCAGCACGGCGGCAGCGTACTGCGTCAGCCGGTCGTCTGGCGAGGACATCACCGACACCGCCGTCGCCTCGCCGCTGCTGTTCACGTCGACGGCGAGCAGCAGCCTGCCGTTGACGTGCAGCCGGTTCCTCCCATCCGCAAGCGCCCGTACGATGCCGCGCGGGCCGTTGAGCGGGTAGGGCGGTTCGTCGTCCGGCCCCATTTCCTCGTACTGTGCCTTGACGACGCGTTGTTGCTGCGGCGTCAGCTCGCCGTAGGGCTTGTCCAGCGGCAGGTTGGAGTTGGCCAGCTCGCGCACGATGTGCGTGCCGCCGCTCGGCTCGGTCTGCTTCAGCGAGTAACGCTTCGGCGGCGTGGCATCGGCGGCAGAGGCGATCAGCGGCGCGCACGACAGCAGCCCGGCGGCCAGGGCGATGAGGTTCTTTCGCATGCGGGCAGCATAGCTTCCGGACGCGGGGAACGCTTCATCAACCCGGTGGAAATGCAGGGCCACCGTGCACGAGCACGGTGGCCGGCACCCCCGGTTCAGGCACTCAGGCCGAGCGAGTAGCCGGCCGGTACCCGCCCCTCGATCCCCGGGAACCACACCTGGCCGATCGCCGGCAGCTTCGCGCCGCGGCCCAGCGCGGCACTGCCGGTGAACACGTCGAAGTGCGCGCCGAAGATCGCGCCGCCGGTGTCGTTGACGGTGAACCAGCCGTCGTGCACGAAGCTGCCGCCGCGGCCGTCGGGCAGCGCCAGGCCGTCGTACTCCTTGATGTAGACCGGCGTGTGCGCCGGCACCAGCCCGCCGTGGCCCTTCCAGCGCGGCTCCGAGTTCGCCTTCAGCCCGAGGTCGGCCGCCAGCGTGCGGAATGGCGTGTACGCCACACCCCGCTGCATGCCATAGCCCACGCCGCGCCGGGCGGCGGGCACCTCGTGGAAGGTCATCGCGCCGACCACGCGGCCGTCCTTGACCGAGATGCCGGAGTACCTCGTCGATACCGGCGGCTTGCCCTGCGCCGCGAGCCGCGCGTTGCGGCGAGCGTAGGCGCGCTCGTGGTAGTCGAGCACCGCGGCATAGCGCTCGTGCGACACCGCGGTCGATTGGCCGGTCACGTTGACCAGCCGGCCATCGCCCAGGCGGGCCGTGCCTTCCAGCGACAGCTTCGCGAAGAAGGCCGGGCTGCCTTCGGCGATCGTGCGGCCGTCGTCGCCGAGGATCGGGATGCGGATGGCACCGGTCGGATCGTCCGACTGGTCGACGACGTGGTAGGTCGTCAGCCGGAAGGTGCGGTACGCCGACGGGTCGGTGGGCGGTTGCGGACGGGCGCCCGGAGTCGCGGTGGAGGGCGCGGGCGGTGGCGAGGCCGTGGCCGGCGCGCCCGCCCCGGCCGACGCGGTCCCGCGCTCGCGCAGCGACAGCAGGTAGCGCGTCGGGTTCAGCAGCGAGGCCGGCGCATTCTTCTCGTCGCGCCACCAGCGGGCGGTGTTGGTGCTGCCCTTCACGTAGGTCTCGAAGTGCAGCATCGCGGTGTCGCTGACGAAGCCGATCGCCTGGCCGGCTGCCACGCGGTCGCCGACCGACAGGCCGTTGCGCTTCAGCGAATCCTTCGTCAGCTCGCCGTAGTTGGCGACGATGCCCGAGCCTTCGTGCTCGATCAGCAGCCGGTAGGTCTGCTGGCCCGAGGCGGCGGCGTAGAAGAACGCGAACGACACGATGGTGCCGCTCTCGCAGGCCAGCACCACGTCGCCCTTCTTCGCGAACAGGTCCACACCGACATGCCGGCGCCGCGTGGCCACGCCGTTGCGCTTGCCCTTGCGCTCGGCGAGGAACATGCGGCCGGCGCGGCCCTCGATGCCGTTCGGCTCGCGGAACTTGTACGAGATCACGCGCGCCTGCGGGTGCGTGGTGCGCAGCGGCCAGTGGCTGCAGGGCGGCGGCAGCGGCGCGAACGGCACCGGCCGGCCCGCAGGCACCGGCACGGGTGCCTTGTCGCCGAGGGCCTGGTCGAGCTCGTCGGGCGTTTCCGTCTCCGGATCGAGTTCGCCGGCGTCCTCGGGCTCGGCGTCGGCGGCTTCTTCCTCGTTGTCCTCGAACGATTCGGCCTCGTCGTCGGGGCCTTCGTCGTCGGCCAGGGCCTCGTCATCGCCAGCTTCGTCATCGCCCGTTTCGTCGTCCGCAGCCTCGAACTCGTCCGCGAGCGCCTCCAGCTTGTCATCGCCTTGCTCGTCGTCCTGCTCGGCCTGGCGATCGATCTCTTCCAGCGCATCGGGATCCTCGCCCTCCAGCGGCAGCCCCTCCTCCAGTTCGTGCTCGCCGCCGCTCGCCAGGCCTTGCAGCAGCGCCGGCAATTGCAGCCCTGGCACCTGGTGGTGCTGCCCTGTCTCCATCCGCGTCACATGCAGGTTGCCGCCGCGTGCGCGCAGGAAGGCATCCCCGCGGTCGTGGGTCGCCGAGCCCTTCAGGTAGAAGAAGTGCGCCTGCAGGCCGGGCCGGTCGGCGAGCCAGCGTTTCCAGTCCGCGGGCTCGCCGACGTAGGTCGAGTCGAACGCCCACACCTGCGCCAGCTGTGCGAGCGCGCCCTGGTGGGCCTGCGCATCGGCGTGCAGCGCGCGCAGCGGCTCCAGGAAGTCGTAGGCGCGCGAGTGCCCCGAGACCACCAGGCGGTTCAGCGCCGGTGCCTGGCCGCGGCCTTGCACGCGTGCCACGTCGGCCAGCACCTCGGCGATCAGCGCGTTCAACCGTGCCGGCTGGGCCAGCGCGCTCCAGCGCGGATTGCGATGGCCGCCGGCCGTGACGCCGCCCGGCGCGTTCCAGTTCATCGCGGGCACGATGAGCACCATCGGCAGCGTCGAGGCATCGACCAGCGCGCCCAGGCGGAACGGTGCTGCGGTGATGAAGCCGCCCGGCGGCTTCGGCGGCAGCGAGGGGCCGCGCAACAGGCCGTGCACGTGGAACAGCACGTCCACGCTCGATTGCCCGAGAGCAGCCTTTGGCACGAAGACCGCCACCGGCTCGGCATACGAACTCGCCTTCATCAGCCAGACCTGGCCGCCGAGGTGGGGCACCGGCGTGGCGCTGACGGACGCTGAGCTGGAAGGCGACGCTGCCGCCGCCGAGGGCAGCGCATCCGCCAGCGCCGTCTGCGTCGCGACGTCGAGCACCGCGCCGAAGCCGAGGTGGCGCTCGGCGCGGAAGGCCGCGAGCGCCTGGTCCAGCCTGGCGTCGCGCGTGCCGAGCGCCGCGAACATCGAGGTGTGCGAGAGGTGCTCCAGCGCGCGCTGCGTCAGCGCGATGTCGGTGGAGCTGCCCGGCTCCGAGCTGCCGCCGAGCCGGTGCTTGTCGCGAAAGCGGGCGAGCGCGGCGCGCGTCAGCGGGCCGGCATCGCCGTCGTCGGAGAGCCGCTCGCCCGCGGTGGCGTTCAGCACGCGCTGCGCAAAGCGCACCCACGCCTTGGGCTGGCCACCGGCCGACAGCGTGGTGGTGGCGGTCGCCTTCGCAGACGTCGATGCAGGAGCCGAGCCCCCCTCGAAGCGCGCCTTCAGCCCCGGCGGGTTGTATTCCCAATGCCAGGGCTCGCGGCGGTACGGGTACCAGCCGAAGGCCTTGCCGCGCAGCATCATCCACTTGTAGACCGGCGAGCGGTACATGCGCACCAGCTTGGCCATCTTCTCTGCGGTGCGGGTCTGGCTCTTGCCCGACACATCGAGGCCGCGCACCGACATCTGCAGGTCGACCGCCAGGCCGTACATGTGCGCGGAGTGGCCCTTGGCCACCGCCTTCGCATTCGGCTGCGAGGCGCTCAGGGCCGCCTGGTGGCCGGCCGAACGCCACGACGAGGTGATGTCCAGCGTCACGCCCTCTTGCAGTGCCGCCTCGCGCATGCGCACGAAGGCCGCGCTGGCCTCGGCGTACAGCTGCGCGCCTTTCTGGCCCGGCACGGCCACCGGGCGGTGCGCGCGGAACGCGATCTTCGTGTCGCCCAGGTTCACGCGCCGCTCCGGCGTCACGCGGGCCATGTCGGCGAACAGCCGCTCCGACAAGGCCCAGTGCGCCTTCACGGCCGCCGTCGCCGAGCCGCCGGGGGGTACGTTGTCGGGGAACTCCACGTCCTTCCAGTCGACCTCCTTCAGGTACTTGCGCTGCAACGCCGCGTCCGGCAGGCGCTCCAGCGCCGAGCGGCGCAGGTCGAGCACCCAGGTGCGGTCGTCGGCCGACAGCGGCGCATCGACCACTGGCGTGTCGTCGACTTCGGACTCGGGGGCTTCGTCGTCCAGTTCGTTGTCCAACTCGTGGCAGCGGCAGGCCTCGCACTCCGACTGCGCGTCGTCCTCATGGTCGACGAGCGCGAGCCGCACGTACGGGCTTTCGAACAGCAGCGCACCGAGCCCGGCACCGCGGGCCGGCGGCGCCTCGGGGGCGGTCTCGTGCTCCGGCGTCGGGTAGGCCGACAGGAAGGGGGAATCCGGCTTCATGGCATCGACCTCCGGCGCTCAGTTGGGCGCGACCTTGCGGGCCTTGACATCGCGGCCGGTGATCGCTGTCCAGTGCGTGATGATGGTCCGCATCGCCGCCTCGGGGGTGGCCTGCAGCGTGGTGTCCGGCGTGAACAGCGCGCGCACCTTGTCGGTGGTGTCGTAGTCGTTGCTCTCGATCTGCGTCAGGATCCGCGAGATCGCGTCGGCGATGTCGAAGAAGTGCTTCGACAGCCCGTGCGCCGGCAGGCCGACGCGCTCCGCGACCTTGAACAGCCGCTGCTCGGTGCCGTTGGCCTGCGCCCGCAGCGACGCGACGATCGGCGCGCTGGCGCCATCGTTCTTGTACTCGAGCGTCAGGTGGAACCACGCCATCGCGGTCACCGCCGAGAACTCCTCGCGCGACAGGTTGCCGTCCTGGCGGCGCGACAGCAGCATGTTCTTCAGCTTGCTGGCCAGCGTGACGATCTTGGCCGGGTCGGTCGGGTTGCTGCTGGCGCTCGCGGTGACGTAGGTCATGCCGACCCAGACCTCGCGCAGGAACTCCTCGAAGGTCGGCACGAACTCGGCGTTCGCCGCCTCGGCGCGCACGTAGGGCTGCGGCTTGCCGTCGTCCATGCCGTGGTTCAGCTCCATGCCGAACATGCGCTGGTAGGGGTTGCGGCGGTTCGCGCGCAGGTCGCTGCGGATGTGGCTGACCAGCGAGGTGACGAAGAACGGCGCGCCGTCCTTGAAGAACAGCTCCTCGGTGTTGCGCAGCCAGGCCTGCGAATCGGCATCGGGCACGCCGAGCTTCTCGCCGTGCACGAACTCGTGGACCACGCGCTTGAACACCTCGTAGGCGCGGGTGTTCTCGATCATGTAGGCGTAGATCAGGTGGTCCCAGCGGAACTGGCGCGCGATCTCGACGGGGTCGCCGCCACTGCTGTCGAAGAAGGTCAGGATGTCGCTGAGCTCGTCCGACAGCGGCGCGCCCAGCGGGCTGGGCGTCGGCGAGGCGCTGAGCGCGCTGCGGCGGTCGGGGTCGCCGAGCGCCTTGGCCTGGATGTCGAAGCGCTGGCGCCAGGTTTCTTCCAGCAGCCAGGCGAGCTCGGCCGGGTGGGCCCTGAACAAGGTGTCGGGCGAGACGAGGGTGGCGAAGTGTCTGAACATGACAAGGTCTCCGTGGGTCAGGGGGCGCGGCTCAGGGCAGGTTGCGCAGGGCGGCCGGGTCGGCGAGCGTGGACAGCTGGGCCGACAGCGTCTGGAAGCGCAGCGCCACGTCGAGCGCCGGACCGATCAGCCCGGTGGGGGTCGGGATCTGCTGGTTGGCGCGGGTCAGCACGGTCAGCAGCAGCTGGGTGAGTTGGTCGGTGGACGGGTTGTGCCCGCCCCACTGCTGCGTCTGTTGTGTCGTCTGCTCGGTGGGCGTGTCAGCCTGCGCCTCGGGGGCGGTGTCGGCGACGGGGGCGGTGCGGCGCGTGCCGCGGGCGGGAGAGGGCGGGGCCTTGGCCATGGAAATGCTCCTGTAGGTGCGTGGTGGTGGTGGGTGGAAGTGGTCGGGATCAGGCGGGCTGCAACGCGCCGCCCATCCGCAGCATCGATTGCTGCTGTTGTTCGAGGATGCGTTTCGCCTCCTGTGGCTGGCCGCCGCAGCGGGCGAGCTGCAGCCCGGTCAGCCCGAGCGTGCGCAGCGGCTCGGTCCACAGCCAGTGGGCCGACGTGAACAGCGCCGGGCCGAGCGTCGACTGCAGTTCGTCGAGCGCTGCCGGGCTGACGCGCTGCGGGTGCAGCAGCTCGCGCAGCGAGCGGCCGCGGAAGCAGCGCATCGGCGTCTCGACCAGCAGCCGCGCCAGCTCCGGCAGCAGCGGCTGCGAATCGGTGATCAGCGCGCGCGTGCCGCTGTCGACACGCTCCAGCGGGTGCAGCCCGGTCCAGGCGAGCTCGAGCTCGTCCCACGGTCCTGCGCCGTAGCAGTGGCGGCACAGCGCCGCGCCGAGCTGCACGCGCAGGTAGCTGACCGGGTGCGGGTCGCCCGGCGAGAAGCGGAACACCAGGCTCGGCTCGCCCGACAGCACGTCGTGCAGCGCGGCCACGCTCGCGAAGCCGGTGTGGCCGAAGGCGAACGCATCGGCGGCGATCTCGCTCGCCCACGAGGCCCACACGTCGGCCAGGTCGCCATGCGAGCCGGCCTGGGCGAGCCCGTGCTGCAGCAGCGTGCGCAGCTCGTCGTTCCAGCCGGTGATGTGCGCCACCTGGTGGCCGGCCTCGTGGATCAGCGCGGTCGGCCGCAGCAGGTTGTGGCGCGTGATCTTGATGGTGGCGACCGGGCACACCGCGCCGCCGTCCCACAGCCGCAGGCCGGCCTTCATGATCGCGGCGCCGGCGCCGCTGTCGAGGTAGGTCAGCACCACCGGCGTCGGGTGGCCCAGCTCGTCGAGCACCTGCGACATGCTGCGGTAGGCCAGGCTGTCGCAGGCGCGCAGCATCGCCGCCACCTGCGGGTTGGTGCGGGTGTTGATCGCGTCGGCGAAGAAATCCAGCGTGGTCTCGGTGCGCAGGTACTGGCGCCGGAACGCCAGCAGCAGGCGGCGCACCTGCGCCTGCGCGGCCGGGCTGCGCGCCGCCTGGCCGTGCGCCAGCAGCACCTGTGCATCGGCCGCCAGCGCATCGACCTTCGCCTGCAGGTGGCGGCGCAGCGCGAGCCCGAGGTACTGCTCGAGCCGGCCCCAGGCCGCCTCGCCGGCCAGGTCGTCCAGCATCAGTCGCGACGCGGCCAGCACCCAGTGGGCGATCTGGCGCTGCGTCTGCAGCGCGGCGGCGGCTTGCAGTTCAGCCACAGCGGTGCCCCGGTGCCACGTCGACCATCACCGCGGGGGCCGGGTCGAGCGTGAGCTGGGCCGGCGCGGCACCGCGGCCGGCCATCGCGTCGCACACCGCCTTCAGCGCCGGCGGGTGGGCGATCGAGAAGCGCAGCGTGACGCCGTCGGCCGCGTTCTCGGTGGCCGCGATGAAGGCCGCCGACTGCGTCTGGATGAAGCTCGCGAAGCCCTGCACCAGCCAGTTCTGCAAGGCCCCCGCATAGCGCCGGGCCTGCGCCTGCGGCAGGTTCTGCATGCCGGCGCTGGCGGCCGGCGAGGCGCCGGCATGCACCAGCCGCAGCCCGCGGCCCGGCGGGCCGGACAGGATGTGCTGCAGGCGGCTTTGCAGCGCACGCCCGAAGCCGGCGCTCAGCACGCCGGCATTGGTCGACTGGCGCAGCCGCATCGCGAGCTTCTGCGCCTTGGCTTCGCTGAGGAAGATGCAGGCGCGGATCTGGTCCTGCGTGCAGTCGAAGCGCAGGCCGAGGTGCATCGCGCGGCGGGCATGGGCCAGCCCGTGCGCGTGGCCATGGCGGTGGCCGTGCCGCCCGTGCATCGCATGCGGGCGGCGCCCGCCGACGTCGACGCGGTAGAGGCGCTGCCCCATCGCGGGCCGCTGCCCGTTGCCGTCGACGGCGCGCCCGAGGCCGGGCGCGCCGAGCAGCGTCGCGGCGGCCTGCGGCGTCAGCGGGTGCAGCTCCTGGCTGCCGAGCGCGCCCGAGGCATCGCCCTGCTCGAACTCGTTGCGGGCGATGTCGGCGAGGCGGGTGCCGGGCAGGGCTTCGTACAGGTGCAGCTGCGCATCGGCCGCCTCGCCTTCGGGCAGGCCGAGCTGCTCGTGCAGGAAGTCGGCGAGCGGTGCGCCCTCGAAGCTCATGACCTCGCCCGCCATGTGCGGCGTGATGCGCACGTCGAACACCCGCGTGCAGCGCTTGTAGCGCTTGCGCCCGCGCAGCGGCAGCATCACCCAGCCGGCATCGATGCCGGCCTCGAGCAGCTCGGGCCGCTGGCGGTAGATGCCGGGCGGCAGCACCGCCGGCAGGTTGGCGGCGGCCGCCTGCTCGAAGGCCTCCATCGCATAGCCTTCGAGCAGCTCGGGCTGGTCGAGCACATGGTCGGGCAGCGCGGCGATGCGGCCCACCGTCTCCTCGACGGTGGCGGCGACGGCCGAGGCGGCGAGGCCGGCCTCCTGCTCTTGCGTCATCTCTTGCGTCATCTCTTGCGTCACCTCCTCGCTCATCTCCAGGCTCAGCAGCTTCAGCCCGGAGTCGA
This sequence comes from Rhizobacter sp. P2_H3, assembly GCF_056403355.1. NCBI lineage: Bacteria > Pseudomonadati > Pseudomonadota > Betaproteobacteria > Burkholderiales > Sphaerotilaceae > Rhizobacter > Rhizobacter sp. P2_H3. Next base: position 10,283 of record NZ_JBFUFQ010000176.1, read on the forward strand.
CGATCGCGCGCGACAGCACCGCCGCCTGCTGCGGGCCGACCAGGTTGGCGATCAACTTCGCCAGCAGCGGCGACAGGAAGTTGATGACGCGCGGCCGGCCGATCAGCCGGATGCCCAGCTTCAGCACCGGCAGCAGGGCCGGGATGAAGTTCTCCATCATCGGCTGCGGGCTCTCGCCGGGCCGCAGGTCCTGCAGCTCGTGGATGAAGCGCTCGCGCGCGTCGTCGAGCTCGGCGAAGACCGGCGGCGCCTCGCCCTGGCCGAGCGCGACCGACTGCGCGACCTCCATGTCGAGCTGCGTCTCGTCCTGCGCGAGCACGGCGTTCGCGACCTGCTGGTCGAACTCCTGCTGCGGCAGCGGGGCGTCGGCGCCGGCCACGTCCTGCACGCCGGCGGCGGCGGCATCCGCGGCGGTGGCATCGGGGGCCGTGGCGGTCGTGGGGGCCGGTGCCGGCTCGGGCGGTGCGAACCCGAGCTTGCGCGCGAGCTGCAGCGCGATCGGCTGCACCGGCGCCGGCAGGTGGCCGATGGCCTTCTGCAGCACGCGCTGCAGCAGCGGCTTGACCAGTGCCTTGATGCGCGACAGCAGTGGCCCGAGCGTGAGCTTCGTGATGCCCTGGATCGCCGTGCCGGCGACCTTCTTCACGACACCGCCGACCTTCTTGAGGAGCTTGCCGAAGAACTGTTCGAACTGCGGTTCCTGCTGCATCTCGTGGCTCGCGGCCGGCGTGTAGCCGTCGACGAAGGCATCGACCTCGCCCTCGACCAGCCCGGCGCCCTGGCGCGGGCCGAATTGCTGCGCCATCGCGTCGACCGCCGCCTCGCATTCGCGCACCAGCGGCGCGAAGTGCTGCATCACCGCCCGGTCGGCCTGGCCGCGCGGCATGCCGGCGGAGAGTTGCCGGTCGTGCAGCGCGCGGGCGTGGCATTCGAGCTCGAACAGCGCCTCGTCGAACTCCTCGTCATGCAGCTCGTCGATCAGGCCGGCACAGGCCTCTCGCATCGGGTCGTCGTAGGCCGTCTCGTCGTCGCCGGCTTCGTACACCGAGATGAAGGGCGAGCGCGTCGCGGCGCGCTCGGAGATGCCGTAGCCGACCGAGGTCTCGGACTCGGTCGGCGGGCTGAAGCTGTCGAAGGCCAGGAACGGCGCAGGGATGGTGGCAACACTCACGGCAGGCACTCCTCGTTGGATTCACGGACAAGGCCGCACGGGACGGCATCTCTTGACTGTGAAAACGCAAAGGCCGGCGCGAGTCCGACAGCGCGAACTAGGGGGGTGGTGGCGAGTCCCCCGGAGTGCGGGGGACAGGGCCGTGGCGTCCTTCCGAATGAGGATGCAGTGCACCCTGCAGCGGCGTCCACTCGGCCTGTTACCTCCGAGGCCCCCGATGATCGACGCCTACCGGAATCTCGACATCCGACTGTTCAACCACGTCCGGCCCGGCCTGGACGGGGAGCGCTTCTGCGTGCAGGTCGATGYGTCGCCGGCCGGCGAGCAGGCCGTGCCGGAGGAGGTGTGCGTGCCGGCGGACCTGGCGCACCAGCTGGCCGCGCTCGACGCGCGCCGGCTCGGCGGCCAGCGCAGCGAGCTGGTCGCGCTCGGGCAGCGCATCGGCGGCCTGCTGCTGCCGCCGAAGGCGCGCAGCTTCTTCACGAACTCGCTGGCCAAGCTGGCACCGAACGAAGGGCTGCGGCTGCGCATCAAGTGCATCGCGACCGAGCTCGACGTCGTGCCCTGGGAGTTTGCCCATGTCGAGCGCGACCTCGACGGCGGCGGCGCGGCGCTCGGCCTGCGCGGCTTCCTGGTCGGCGACAGCCGGATCTCGGTGGTGCGCTACGAGGTGTGCTCGCAGCTGGCGGCCGCGGTGCAGGGCCGGCGCACCGGCTGCCGGCTGCTGGYCGTGCCGTGCGAGCCCGAGGACCGCCGCACGCCGGGCCAGCCGCTGCAGATCGACCAGGACCTGGACAACCTGCGCCAGGCGGTGGCCGCGGTCGGCGGCCTGGAG
>NZ_JBFUFQ010000177.1:0-12285 GCF_056403355.1 Rhizobacter sp. P2_H3
TTCTTGGCCAGCCCCGTCAGCAACGCATACACGATCGCCGCGTRAAACAAAATGACAAACCCGATCCCGACGATGTGACGCCGGGGATCGCGTTGTCGCTTGGAAAAGTCCATACGCTGGGATCTCCAGTGTGGAAAACGCAAACGTTCGAGGTTAACAAAAATGCCCGCCGGCTTGTGGCCAGCGGGCATGGCAGTGCAGCCTGAGCGGTGTCAGCCTACCTGCTTGCGGTCTGCGTCAGAAGAAGCGGTAGGTCGCGTTGACGTAGATGAAACGGCCGCGCGGGTCGCTCATCGTCGGATCGAAGCCGTACTGGAACGACGAACCGTTGCCGATGAACAGCGGCGGATCCTTGTCGAACAGGTTCTTCGCACCAAGCGCGACCTTCAGGTTCTTGACCCCGGTGAACGCGATCTGCGCGTCGTAGGTCGACGTGCCCGGAACCCGGTGCTCGTTGCCCTCCAGGTCGTTGGCATCGCGATAGCCGGAGTAGTAGTTCTGCGCCAGCGTCGTCGCCCAGGCGCCCGTCGCCCAGGTCGCGCTCAGGTTGTGCTTCCAGCGCGCCACCACGCCGGTGCTGGCAACGTCGAGCGGAGATCCGTCGTCCTGGATGATCGTGCCGACGCTGTGCTGCGTGCCGGCCAGCGTCTTCAGGTCGAAGGTCTGCATGTAGGTACCGGTCAGGTCGACCGAGACCTTGCCGAACGAGAACGTGTCGTTCCAGTTGCCGGTGACGTCGAAGCCGCGCAGCAGGGCCGACGCAGCGTTGTGCAGCCGTTGGTCGACGGTGTCGACCGTGCCGTCCGCATTGAACGTCGCGTCATCCGGGCCGTACAGCGGCGTGCCGGCACGCACACCATTGACCAGCGCGAGGGCCGCCGGCGAGATGATGTAGTCGTCGATCTTGATCAGGAAGTAGTCGACGCCGAACGAATAGTTCTTGGTCGGCGAGACCACGAAGCCCAGCGACAACTGCTTCGACTTCTCAGGCTTCAGGTTCGGGTTGCCGCCATTCATGGCATTCGCCTGGATCTGGCCGTCGCCCGGATGCAGCGGATCGACGAACTGCTCGCTGACACCGACGGTCATCGGCTTGTACAGCTCAGGCAGCGTCGGAGCGCGGAAGCCGGTACCGATGGCGCCGCGCAGCAGCAGTTCCTTCGCCGGGGTGTAGCGCGTCGACAGCTTGCCGTTGGTCGTCGTACCGACGACGCTGTACTTGTCCCAGCGACCCGAGGCGTTCACCTCGAGGTCCTTGCGGATGGGCATGTTCAGTTCGGTGTACAGCGCAGCTGCCTTGCGAACCTCATCCTCGTTCGGCGTCGCACCACCCAGGCCGGCGATGTCGCCTTCGCCCAGGATCGGTGGCACGTCGATCTTGTAGGTCTCGCGGCGGAACGATGCACCCACGGCGAGCTGCATCGGGCCGCCGGCCAGTTGCGTCAGCGTCGTCGAGCCCGTGGCATCGATGGAGGCCTGCGTCGACTTGCCGGTCAGCGTCGGACCCACGTAGTTGGCGCCCTGGATCGCCGAGGTCAGAGCCGCATCCTGTTGGCCATTGAGGGCCCACGGATTCCAGCCCGAGGTGGGCGAATTGATGATGCCGGCCACCCCGACCTGCGAGAAGTAGCCGTCGGTCAGCCTGCCTTCGGTCTTGCTCTGGTTGTACATCGCCGCGACGTCGTAGTCCCAGCTGCCCAGCGAGCCCTTCAGGCCCGTGAGGAAGCGCGATTGCTTCAGCGTGTCTTCCTCGGTGCGCAGCCCGGCAGCGAACGCGCGCCACGAGACGGCGACCGGCAGGCCGCTGCTGATGAGGGCGCCCAGCTCGGGATGCGCGGTAGCGTTGTCGGTGACGTACTTCTGGATGATGCCGTAGGCCGGAGTCCCTGGGTAGACCAGCAACGCAGCCGGCGTGTTCAGCGCCGGGTTCGCGTTCTTGAAGAACAGGTTGTCGGTCTCGAAGAACGCGGAACGCGCCGGAGCGGGCTGATAGGCCTCGGTCACGACATTCTTCGCGAACATGGCTTCGCCGTAGAGCGTGTGCTCAGGCGTCAGCGCGAGCTTGAACGTGCCGAAGACATTGGTGCGCTTGGTTTCGGGGAACAAGCCGACGTCCGCCGCCGAGTCGTAATTGCAGTTCTTGTACTTGGCGGTCGCCGAGGTCACCGCGAACATGCGGATGTCGGCGCACTGCCCCAGGTCGGCGTACGGGTTGCCGTAGCCCGAGCCCGAGATGTTCAGACCGCCGTTGGTGCCCGGGGTCTTGTTGTCGTCCAGCGACAGGTTCGGGTCGTAGTTGCCCTCGATCCGGCCGCTCGGCGTAGCGCCGTTCTGGAAATACGGATAGCGGTTACCCGACTTCGAGAAGTCGCGGTCAATCGCGTAGAGGGTCGTGGTCTTCTCGACGTCCAACCCCAGCATGAAGTTGTACTTGTCCTGGACCAGGTCGCCGTGGCCGAACAGGATGTTCGCGCGGTTCGTCTTGCCGCCGCCCGACTTGGTCGGACGGCCGGATTCGCCACCGATCTCAAGGCCGTTGTAGTCCTGTTTCAGGATGAAGTTGATCACGCCGGCGACCGCATCGCTGCCGTACACGGCCGAGGCGCCGTCACGCAGGATTTCGACACGCTCGATGGCGGCCAGCGGAATCGCGTTGATGTTGACGGCACCGCCGTCAGAGGCGAACACCGCGAGGCGGCGGCCGTTCAACAGCACCAGCGTGCGGCTGTCGCCCAGGCCACGCAGCGAAACGCTGGACGTGCCATAGCTCGCGAGGCCGGCCAGGTCCGAACCGCGGCTCGCGCCGGCGGTGTTGGTCGACGCCATCTTCTGGACCAGCTGCTCCATGTTGGCTGCACCACTGCGCGCGATCTCCTCGCGGGTGATGACCGTCACCGGCAGCGCCGTTTCAGCGTCGATGCGCTTGATCGCCGATCCGGTGATCTCGACCTTGTCCATCTGCTGCTGTGCGAGAGCGGGCAATGAGCCGAGCGCGAGGCTGCCGCCGAACGCCAACATCAGGCCGGTGCAGACCTTCGTTCTTCTAAACATGTGATCTCCTAAAACACTGAAAAGGTTGATCGATAAACCCACTCTCACAGCAAGTCATGTGCCGGCTTCATGAACCTGCCATGACCTGTCCGCAAAGACATGTAAAAGAATTGTCACTGAAGGGAAATAGCGACCGTTTAGGGTATTCCTTGATCGCTTCAGAAGGCGCGCAGGTGCCGGTGTGATACAGGCTCACGGCGCATGTGTGTCGATGTCGGGAAACCCAGCATTCATGCGGGTTTGCGGCCGGTATCGCCGATGGCGATCGATCACTCGATGACACACTTCGACGCGCACCTGGGCACCCTCCCCTAACCTGAAACAACTCAGTCGTTGGCCCTGTGCAACAGCCCTCGAAAATGGACGAGCAAAGCGGTGCCGCGCCCGCTGAAAGCGGGTGGTTCGCCCATCGATGGCACGCTGCCATCGATGCATGGCGGCGATGAATCAGGCGCTCAGTTCGGCCCTGATTCGGGGCACCGCCGCAAGCAAGGTGCGCGTGTAGCTCGATTGCGGTGAGCCCAGCACCGATTCGGTGGTGCCCGATTCCTCGATGCGCCCCTTCTGCATCACCGCCACGTGGTCGGCGATGTACTCGACGACGCCGATGTTGTGCGTGATGAAGAGGTACGACACACCGAGTTCGCGCTGCAGCTCGCGCAGCAGGTTGAGGATCTGCGCCTGCACCGACACATCGAGCGCCGAGGTCGGCTCGTCGCAGACGATCAGCTTCGGGTTGACGGCCAGTGCACGCGCGATCGCGATGCGCTGGCGCTGGCCGCCGGAGAATTCATGCGGGTAGCGCTGCAACGCATCGCGCCGCAGGCCGACCTGGTCGACCAGCTTCTCGAGCAGCTCGCGCCGCGCGCCGAGGTCGAGCTCGGGGCGCAACGCGAGCAGGCCTTCTTCGAGCACGTCGAACACCCGCATGCGCGGGTTCAGCGATGCGAACGGGTCCTGGAAGATGATCTGCACCGCACGCCGCGCATCACGCAACGCATCGCCTTGCAGCGAGAAGAGATCCTGACCCTGGAAGATCGCCTGGCCCTCGATCACCGCCTGGTGGCGCAGCAGCTGCACGATGGCCTTGCCGGTGGTCGTCTTGCCGCAGCCGGATTCGCCGACCAGCGCCAGCGTCTCGCCGGGACGGATCGCGAACGAGATGCCGTCGACCGCGTTGAAGTGCCCCTGGGCGCGCTGCAGCAAGCCCTTGCGGATCGCGAAGCGGACCGACAGCTGCTTCACATCCAGCAGCACTGGCTGGTCCACGCCACTGGTGGCGCGGCTTTCCGGCACCGCGGCGATCGCGTCGCCCTGGATCGGGGCGGCATCCACCGGCATCGCACCATCACGGTACAGGATGCAGCGCACGTTGCGCCGCGTGCCGAGGTCGATCAGCTCGGGGATCGTCGTGTGGCACTCGGGCATCACGCGGTCGCAGCGCGGCGCGAAGCGGCAGCCGGTGAACTCCTGCCACAGCGGCGGCACGGTGCCGGGGATCGCCGCGAGGCGGCCGCCGCGCTTGTCGGCATCGGGCAGCGCGCGCAGCAGCAGCTTCGCGTACGGGTGCTTCGGCGAACGGAAGAACTCGTCGCTCGTCGCCTCCTCGATGATCTGCCCGGCGTACATCAGCGCGACGCGGTGCGCCATGCCGGCCACCACCGCGAGGTCGTGCGTGATCAGCAGCAGGCCCATGCCCTGCTCGCTCTGCAGGCGCTTCAGCAGGTCGAGGATCTGCGCCTGGATCGTCACGTCGAGCGCAGTGGTCGGCTCGTCGGCGATCAGGAAATCGGGCTCGGCAGCCAGCGTCATCGCGATCATCACGCGCTGCTTCTGGCCACCGCTCAGGCGGAACGGGTACTCGTCGATGCGGCGCTCGGGCTCGGGGATGCCGACCTTGCCCAGCCACTCGATGGCCTTCGCGCGGGCCGCGGCGCCGCGCAGCTCGGTGTGGGCCTCGATCGCCTCGACGATCTGCTCGCCGACGCGCTTGACCGGGTTCAGGCTGGTCGACGGCTCCTGGAAGATCATGCCGATCTTGCCGCCGCGCACGCTGCGCATGCGCGACTCCGGCAGCGCGAACACCTCTTCGCCCTCGACGTTCAGCGTGCCCTGCGTGACGCGGCCGTTGTCGGGCAGCAGGCGCATCAGCGCGAGCGCCGTCATGCTCTTGCCGCAACCGGACTCGCCGACCAGCGCGAAGGTCTCGCCGCGCGCGATGGTCAGGCGCAGCCCGTCGATGGCCTTCACGAGGCCTGCTTCGGCGTCGAGCGCCACCTTCAGATCATGGACTTGCAGCATGGCAGATGTGTTCGCAGCGGCTCAGCGGGTGGTACGGTCCACGCGGGCCAGGCGGCCCAGCGGGTTGCGGCGCGGACGGAAGATGCGCGCACGCGGATCGAAGGCATCGCGCACGCCGTCGGCGAACAGGTTGGCCGCCAGCACCAGCGCCACCATGAAGCTGAACGCGGCGGCGAACGACCACCACACCACCGGATCGCGCGACATCTCGTTGCGCGCCAGGTTGATCATGCCGCCGAAGCTGTTCATCGACGGATCGACGCCGACGCCGACGTACGACAGCACCGCCTCATAGAGGATCAGCGCCGAGAAATCGAGCACCGTCGTGATGATGATCAGGTGCACGACGTTCGGGAAGATGTGGCGCAGCATGATGCGCCACGAGCTGACGCCGAACGCGGTGGCGGCCTGCACGTAATCGAGCTCGCGCAGCTTCATCGTCTCGGCGCGCAGCAGCCGGCACAGCGTGGCCCAGCCGGTCAGGCCGAGGATCACGCACAGCAGGAAGAGCCGCACGTCGGCGCGCTCGGCGCCGGTCTCGAACAGGTCGGGGTGGGTGTCGATGAAGACCTGCATCATCAGCACGCAGGCGGCGATCAGCAGCACGTTGGGCACCGACGACAGCGTCGTGTAGAGGTACTGGATCACCTCGTCGATCCAGCCCTTGAAATAGCCCGCCAGGATGCCGAGTGCGACCGCGAGTGGAAGCGTTGCCACTGTCGACAGGCTGCCGATCACGAACGCGGTGCGGATGCTCTTGAAGGCCTGGTACAGCACGTCGTTGCCGGTGCGGTCGGTGCCGAACACGTGGTACTGGGTCGCGAGCGCGAAGATCGGCCCGAAGACCGCGCACAGCACCAGCACGGTGATCAGGCCGGCGCGCAGCGGCAGGTCGGTGTGGTTGTGCAGCAGCTGGTGCCACGCCTGGCGCCAGGTCCAGCCGTTGACGCGCGCGACCACCGCGGCCACCGCCGACACGATGGCCAGCCCGACCAGCATGCCGATCACGAGGCCCAGCAGGGCACGCCGCGCCACGTCGCCGGCCCACTCGGCCGCATCGTCCTTCAGGTGCGCGCCGCCGTGGTCGAGCCGTGGGAAGATGCGCTCGGTGCGGCCGTTGACCTCGCGCGAATCCTTCGTGAAGGCACGCGTGGCGAGCGGCGCTGAATAGGTGGTCTCGCGCCCCTCGACCTGCGTCGAGAGCACCACGTCGAGCAGCGATTCGGTGCGCGTGCTGTAGGCCTGCGCCTGCTGCGCGCCGGCGCTCGCGGCGTTCTGCAGCGCGCGCCGGAAGTGCACGCTGTCGACCACCGCGACGCCGAGGAACACCAGCAGGATCACCGCCGAGCACATCGCCGCCGGGTCATGGAACACCTTCAGCCACGAGGCGCGCAGGTTGGGGCTGCGGTGGATGCGCCAGCCGTACACGAACAGGGCGAGCACGAGCAGCATCACCACCACGTCCGACCACAGGAAAACAATCTTCGGCATGAGTTCAGTCCCGGTGCGCGCTCAGCTGAGCCGGACCCGGGGATCGACCCAGGTGTACGCGATGTCGATGAGGATGTAGGTGCCGATGTACAGCAGTGAGCCGATGAAGACGATGGAGCGCAGGATCGCGAAGTCCTGCCCCGAGATCGCATCGATCACGTAGGCACCCAGGCCCGGGATGCCGAAGAAGCTCTCGAACACCAGGCTGCCGAGGAACACGTAGGGCAGGTAGCTGCCGGCACTGGTGATGATCGGGATCAGCGCGTTCGGCAGCACGTGGCGGAACAGCACGCGCGGCTCCGACAGGCCCTTGGCGCGCGCGGTGCGCACGTAGTCGCGGCCGATCTCCTCGAGGAACATCGCGCGGTACAGCCGCCCTTCCCCGCCCAGGCGCGACAGCAGCGACAGGATCACCGGCAGGATCAGGAAGCGCACCGCATCAAGCCCCGGCGCGAAGCCCGAGATCGGCACCAGCCGGAACATGCGCGAGAACAGGAACTGCCCGACGATGATGTAGAACAGGCTGCTGATCGACAGCATCAGCACGCAGGCGACCACGCCCCAGAAGTCGATGCGCGAGTTCTTGAAGAACACCAGCAGCAGCGCGAAGCCCACGCTCGCGACGATCTGCAGCAGGAACAGCGGCACCGCGAGCTGCAGGCTGACCCACATGCGGGTGCGGATCTCATGGCCGATGTCGGTGGCGCTGCGCGCGTCGGAGCGGCCGAACTTCAGCGCCAGCAGCGAGACCGAGCGGTCCCAGAACACGGTGTCGGTGATGCGCTCGAGGCCGCTCGCCTTGTCGTTGACGTACAGCGGCTTGTCGTAGCCGCGCTCGGTCTTCCACTTCTCGATCTGCTCCTGCGTGACGCGCTTGCCGCCGATGTTCAGGCGCGCCATGTCGTCGGGCGTGTTGACGGTGAAGAACAGCAGGAAGGTGAACAGGTTGACCCCGAGCAGGATCAGGAAGCCGTAGAAGCCACGGCGGATCACGTAGTTCAGCATCGGTCAGGCTTTCGCGGGACGGGTGGCGACGCCGGCCAGGGCGTTGGCGCGTTCGCGGGCGATGAAGCCGCGCCGCGCGATCCAGGCGAGCAGCGCGAGCGCCGCCGCGATCAGCAGCAGCGGCCAGTACACCGGGTGGTTCCACTCGGCCTGCTTCGCGGTGCGCAGCACCGGGTCGAGCCGGTGGTAGCGCACCATGTCGCGGATCATGATGGTCGGCTTGCCGTTGTAGACCCACTGCTGGTAGGCGCCGGCGGCATACGGGTAGTAGCCGAACGACCAGACCGCGTCCTTGCGCGCGATGTCGACCATCTCGTCGATCACCTTCTGCTTCTGCGGGCCGTCTTCGAGCAGCTGCAGCTGCTTGTAGCGCTTGTCGTACTCGGGGTTGTCGTAGTTGGCGATGTTCTCGCCCTCGTGCCTGCTCTTCGAGTTGGGCCCGTACAGCAGGAACAGGAAGTTCTCCGCATCGGGGTAGTCGGCGAGCCAGCCGGCCCAGAAGATCTGGTGCTTGCCCTTCAGCGTCTTGTCCTGGTACTGGTTGAAGTCGGTCGCGCGGATCTCGAGCTGCACGCCGATCTTCGCGAACTGCTTGACCATCCAGTCGAGCTCGGCACGGAACTCCGGCGTGATCGCGCGCTGGAAGTCGTAGTTCAGCACCAGCGGGCGGCCGGTCTTCGCGTCGCGGCCGTCGGGGTAGCCGGCCTCGGCCAGCAGCTGCTTGGCCTCGTCGACCGAGCGGCGCACCACGCGGCCGTCGACCATCTTGTGCGTGATCGGGTTGTAGCCCTCGGGCGTGCCGTGGCGCGAACCGAACAGGCCGGCCGGCACCGGGCCATGCGCCGCGACGCCGCCCTTCTGGATGAAGATGCGGCCGTAGCCCTCTTCCCAGTCGATCGCGATCGAGACGGCCTGGCGCAGCTTGCGGTGGCGCTCGTCCTCTTCCGGCGTCGCGCCCTTGCCGACCACCGGGTCGAGCATGTTGAAGCCGAGGTACCAGATCGAGATGTCGACCGTCTGCGGGAACTGGAAGCCGCGCTCCTCGAAGCGCTTCTTGACCTCGTCGGAGTCGTTCGCATCGGCCAGGAAATCGGGCCCCCAGTCGACGCGCTCGACCTCGGGCTCGTCCAGGTAGCCCTGCACGAACTTGGCCTTGTACGGCACCTTCTCCTTCTCGCTGTTGAAGACCAGCTTGTCGATGAAGGGCATCGGCTTGCCGCAATCCTTCAGCAGGCCGGCGGCCTTGTCCTCGGGCTCGCCTTCGCAGGGGTAGAGGTCTTCGCGGTAGTTCGGGTTGCGGCTCAGCACGTGCCGGCGGTCCTGCACGTACTCGGTCAGCATGTAGGGGCCGGTGCCGACCGGCCAGCGCGTCAGCGCCAGGCCATTCTTGGCCATGCCGGGCTGGGCGTAGAACTTGTCGGCCTCCCACGGCACCGGCGCGAGGAAGGTCATCGCCATCCAGTACTTCCACTGCGGGTACTTGCCGCGGATGCGGATGCGCAGCGTGTGGTCGTCGAGCGCGCTCGCGCCGGCCAGCGGCCACTTGCGGAAATCGAGGAAGGGCTTGTCGAGCGAGGCCGGGTCGAGCCCCTGGCGCAGCTTGGCGTCCTCGGCCTTGATCTGCGCCCCGTACTCCTTCAGGCCGATCACGTACTCGGAGAAGATGCCGTAGATCGGCGCCTCGATGCGCGGCGTGGCGTGGCGCTTCAGCGCGTAGACGAAGTCGTCGGCGACCAGTTCGCGCGTGCCGGTCTTCGCGAAGTCCCACGGCGAACGCTTGCCTTCGGTGTCGGCCGGCTTCAGGTCGTGGTACAGGTACCCGCCCTGCTCGTTCTTCGCGAAGGCCGGATGCGGTGCGTACAGCACGCCGCGCTTGATCTTCACGTCGTAGACGCTCTCGGCGACCAGTTCGCCGGGTGCGTCGTCGGCCAGCGGCTGGCCGTTCTTGTCGAGGTAGTGCGGGCGCGCGATCTCGGCCGCCGTCTTCGGGATCAGCTCGAACGGGCGCTTCAGGTAGTGGTACGCGTACAGCGGGTCATAGACCTGGTACGTGATCGGCGTCTCGTTGTTCGCGTAGGAGGCGGTCGGGTCGAGGTAGCGCGGCGAGCGCTCCTGGTACGCGGTGAACATCGTGTTCGTCTGCGCGGCACCCTTCGGCTGCGGGCTGTTGTCGCAGCCGGCCAGCACGGCGCAGGTGGTGAGCAGGGCTGCGAGCCCACGGCCCAGCCACGTTCCAGATCCCCGCATCCCGCGCACTCCTTCGACAGCAGACAAACGGCGCGTGCGGGTAAGCACAGGCCGGACAAAAAACAAGAGCCTCACACAACCCGGCTTGTGGCCGTGTCGCCGCGAGGCAGTCAGCAATGATAAAGCCCGGCGAGCAGCCGGTTTGCCAGGGGTTTCCACGGCTTTACCGGCCCCGAGCCAGCAGGGCATTCGGTTGCAAGCAAGAAGTCGACCAGCTACCAGCCAACCAGAACGTTGCGGCCGTCGACGAGCAGGGTGACCTTGCGACCGACCGGCAGTGTCAGCTTGGTCGGCACGTGCCCGAACGGCAAACCGGTCAGGATCTGGACTTTTGTCACGCTTCGCAGGTACTCGACCATGCTCTTCAGCGAGTAGCCGCGGTCGAGCGGCGACTTGCGGAACTCGGTGAATGCACCGAGAAGAATCGCTTTCTGGGTGCCGAGCACGCCGGCCTGGTGCAGTTGCAGCAGGCTGCGCTCGATCCGGTAGGGGTGCTCGTTGACATCCTCGACGAACAGGATCCCGCCCTTGACCTTCGGGAAGTGCGGCGTGCCGAGCAGCGCATTCAGCACGCACAGGTTGCCGCCCCACAGCGTGCCCTTCAGCTCCAGGCCTTCGAAGCCGGCTTCGGTGCGGAAGCCCACGGCCTCGAGTTCGCCGGTCATCGCTTCGGAGAAGCAATCGGGCGTCACCTCGTCGAGCACCTCGGCGCCGAAGTCGCCGCAGGCCATCGGCCCGGCCCAGCTGGTCGACTTGGTGTGTGCGAGCAGGCCGAGCTGCAGCGCCGTCATGTCGCTGTAGCCGACCCAGCGCGTGCCGTGCTCGACGCTGCGGCCGAGCAGCTTCCAGTCGATGCGATCGAGCAGCCGCGTGAGGCCGTAGCCGCCGCGCGCGGCCATCGCGATCGACGGCGCCTGGCGGGCCACGCGGTGCAGCGCGGCCAGGCGCAGGTCGTCGTCGCCGGCGAAGCGCTGGTGCTTCGCCAGCGCCGATTCGTCGACGCTGACCTCGAAGCCGAGCGCCGCCAGGCGCTTGACCGCACGGCGCAGCGGTGCCGCGCTCGCGACCACGCCGGCCGGAGACAGGATCGTCAGCGAACGGCCTGCCGGCTCATCATCGTGATGGTGATGATGGTGCGAATGGAGGTGTGAAGGATGGTGGGGTTGCGGGCTCAATCTCGAGTACCTCTCCGGTGGGGATGCCGGACGGCTCGTCAGCCGGCTCGGGGGATGGGGATGGCGCGCCGGCGCGGCGCTGGCGGTACAGCTCGCGGCGTTCGGCGAAGAACTCGCGCAGCACGCCGCCGCATTCGTCGGCGAGCACGCCGCCGGCGATCTGCGTGTGGTGGTTCAGCTTCGACTCTCCGAACAGGTCGATCACCGAGCCGGCGGCGCCGGTCTTCGGGTCGCGGGCACCGAACACGACGCGCTTGAAGCGCGCGTGCATCAGCGCCATCGCGCACATCGCGCAGGGCTCGAGCGTCACGTAGAGCTCGCACTCGGGCAGCCGGTAGTTCGCGAGCAGCGTGGCCGCATGGCGCAGCGCGACGATCTCGGCATGCGCGGTCGGGTCGTGCTCGGTGATCGGGCGGTTGTAGCCGGTGGCGATCACCTGGCCGGCGCGCATGATGACGGCGCCCACCGGCACCTCGCCGACCAGCCACGCGTTGCGGGCCTGGTCGAGCGCGATGCGCATCGCGTGTTCGTCGGCGGCCGAAGCCGCCTGGGGTGCGGCACCGGYGGCGTCAGGGGCCGGAATCACTTGGGGGAGTCGTCCTGGCGGGCGGTGCCCTGCGCGCCCTGCTCGAGGGCCTTGACGACGTCGTTGCGCACCTTCTCCTGCAGCTGCTGCGACTGCTCGCGCACCGTGCCGCTGGCGGCGCCGGTGCCCTGCGACACACTGCCGTCGGTGGCCACCACCGGCACCTTGCCGACGGCCTTCAGCTGCTTGTTGATGACGATGCCGATGATCGCCAACGCGATCAGCAGCGACACGAATCCGAAAGTGGCTTTCATAGGAGGTCCCCGCCCGACGCCAGTTCGGGGCGGTCGGCATCGTACCTCACGGCGCGATCACGACAGCGGCCAGGCGCCCAGGGTCTCGTGGCGGCCCTGGCCGACGTGGCTGCGCACCAGCGCGAACCCGGCGGCGTGCCAGCCGATCGGCTCGATCGCGTGCTCGGTGATGCTG
>NZ_JBFUFQ010000178.1:0-12254 GCF_056403355.1 Rhizobacter sp. P2_H3
GGAATACACCACGCAGTCGGACACCGGCGGCAAGGGTTCCACCAGCACCGTCGGCATCGACAAAGAGAAGAACTTGGTCAGCTGACCGGCCGCAGGCTTCCTGCGTGCGCCACGGATCGGCCTTCGGGCCGTTTCKTGGCGATCCCGTTTGCGTGACTTTTCGTCGCTCACCCCCATTCGAATAACGCCAGCAAGGAAAGACCATGGGCAAGTCCGACATGTACCTGAAGGTCGAAGGCGCGGCGCAGGGCCCGATCAAGGGCGAATCGCGCGACACCAACCACACCGACGAGATCGAGGTCATCGGTTGGAGCTGGGGCCTGGACGGCAATGCGACGGCCTTCGGCAGCGCGACCGCCCGCACGACGATGCAGGAGCTGATCGTGCGCAAGCGCGTCGACTCGGCCAGCACCGGCCTGATGTCGGCCCTGCGCAGCAATGAACTCATCAAGAAGGCGACGCTGTCGGTGCACAAGGCCGGCGGCGCCGCGTCGATCGCGTACCTGACGATCACCGTCGAGAAGGCGCGCATCCTGTCGCACCGGCTGCGCAACGAGACCGACGGCGCGCCGGAACTGGTCGAGGAGTTCCGCATCGCCTTCTTCAAGGTGAAGGTCGAGTACCGCTCGCAGGACCTCGCCGGCGCCGCCAAGGGCGTCAACACCTTCGAAAACGAAGTGACGGCGGCTTGAAATGACACCCGTCCAAGCTGCGGAACAGGCCCTGAAAGAGGGCCGCACCGATGCCGCGCTGAAGAGCCTGCAGGATGGCGTGCGCGCCAAGCCGGCCGACCCGAAGCTGCGCGTCTTCCTGTTCCAGCTGCTGTGCGTGCTCGGCCAGTGGCCGCGCGCGATGACGCAGCTGGWGGTGTGCGGCGAGCTCGACGCCTCGACGCTGCCGATGGTCAACACCTACCGCGAGGCGCTGAAGTGCGAGACGCTGCGCGAGGCGGTGTTCGCCGGCAAGACCACGCCGATGGTGTTCGGCCGGCCGCAGGCCTGGGTGGCCTGGCTGGTCGAGGCGCTGATGGCCGATGCGCGCGGCGACGCGGCGCTGGCCGCCAAGCTGCGCGCCGATGCCTTCGAGGCCGCGCCGCCGACGCCGGGCACGCTGAACGGCCAGCCGTTCGACTGGATCGCCGATGCCGATTCGCGGCTCGGCCCGGTGCTCGAGGCGCTGATCAACGGCCGCTACTGCTGGGTGCCGTTCAGCGCGCTGACGAAGATCACGATCGAGGAACCCGTCGACCTGCGCGACATGGTATGGAGCGCCGCACAGCTCGAATTCACCAACGGCGGCCAGTCGGTCGCGCTGATCCCGACCCGCTACCCCGGCACCGCGACCGAGGGCGATGCGCTGGCGCAGCTGTCGCGCCGCACCGAATGGCAGGCATTGAACGACGAGCACTTCCGCGGCATCGGCCAGCGCGTGCTGGCGCTCGGCGAGCACGATTCCGACCTGCTGGCGGTGCGCGAGATCACGCTGGAGCCGCTGCCGGTGCCCGATGACGAGCCGACGCCGGACGCCGCGGCCTGACCGACGACCATGGCCACCCATGAGGTCCGCGATCGCCTTCAGCCGGTCCTGCTCGACCGCCTGACCGACCTCAACCCGCATTCGCGCGTCGAGTCGGACGAGTCGCGCGTGATGAACAAGGCGCAGATCCGCGAGGCGGTGCTGCGCGACCTGTCGTGGCTGCTGAACGCCGTCAAGCCGATGCCGCGGCTGGCGGAGCTATACCCGCTGGCCGGCGAATCGGTCATCAACTTCGGGCTGCCGCCGATGTCGGGCCAGCTCGCGTCGCGCATCGACATCCCGCTGCTCGAACGCACGATCAAGCAGGCCATCCTGCGCTTCGAGCCGCGCGTGATGGAGGACTCGCTCGAGGTGAAGGCGATCGAGCCGTCCAGCGTGCTCGACACGCACAACGTCATCGAGTTCGAGATCCGCGGCTTCATGTGGGCCCAGCCGGTGCCGCTGGAGCTGCTGCTGCGCACCCAGGTCGACCTGGAAGCCGGCCAGATCGAGGTGCGCGACGCCGCCAGCGGCTCCCTGAAACGCAAGACCTGAACGGCCCGCCCTCGATGGATCCGAACCTGCTTCGCCTGTACAACGACGAACTCGGCCACCTGAAGGAGGTCGGCGCCGAGTTCGCGAAGGAATTCCCGAAGATCGCCGCCCGCCTGTCGATGGACGGCGTCGAGGTCACCGACCCGTATGTCGAGCGCCTGCTGGAGGGCTTCGCCTTCCTCGCCGCGCGCGTGCAGCTGAAGATCGACGCCGAGCACCCGCGGCTGATCCAGCACCTGCTCGAGACCGTGTACCCCGGCTTCCTGTCGCCGATGCCGTCGACGATGATCGCGCGCATGCGGCCCGACCCGCTGGACCCGAACCTCGCGCGCGGCTTCACCGTCAAGCGCGGCAGCGCGCTGCACAGCGAGACGGTGCGCGGCCAGAACACGCGCTGCGAGTTCCGCACCGCGCACGACGTGACGCTGTGGCCGGTCGAGATCGACACGGTGCAGTACTTCACCCACGCGCCCGACCTGCCGATCGCGCACCTGCCGCCGGCCCGCCAGGTGCGCGGCGGCCTGCGCATCCGGCTGAAGGCGAGCGCCGGGCTGAAGTTCAGCCAGTTGCCGATGGAACGCCTGGATTTCTACATCAGCGCCGGCGACGACGTGGCGTTCCGGCTGCACGAGCTGGTGCTGGGCGCGAGCCTCGCGAGCTGGGTGCAGGGCGGTGCCTCGCGCTCGCCGAGCCAGGGCTATGCCGACGCCGCGTCGGTCGAGGCCGTCGGCTACGACGACGAGCAGGCGCTGCTGCCCGAGACGCTGCGCGGCTTCAGCGGGCACCGCCTGCTGCAGGAGTACGCGGCGCTGCCGCAGCGCTTCCTGTTCTTCTCGGTCACCGACCTGGCGCGGCGGCTGGCGCGCGTCGACAGCAGCGAGTGCGAGATCGTGCTGCTGTTCGGTCGCGGCGAACCGGCGCTCGAATCGCTGGTCGATGCCAACAGCCTCGCGCTGTACTGCACGCCGGCGATCAACCTGTTCCCGAAGCGGCTCGACCGCATCCAGCTCGGCCCGGGCAGCTGGGAACACCATGCGGTACCCGACCGCACGCGGCCGATGGACTACGAGGTCCACACGATCGAGAACGTCACCGGCTTCGGCACCGGGCAGGTCGCCGAGCAGCGCTTCCTGCCGCTGTACGCCACCTTCCACGAGGAATCGCGCAACCACGGCGCGTTCTACACGCTGCGGCGCGAACCGCGGCTGCTGTCGAGCCGCCAGCGCCTCGAAGGGCCGCGCTCGGCCTACATCGGCCAGGAGGTGTTCCTGTCGCTGGTCGATCCGCGCAATGCGCCGTACCGCGAGGACATCCGCCAAGTCTCGCTGACTGCGCTCGTCACCAACCGCGACCTGCCGACGCTGCTGCCCGGCTCAGCCAGCACCTGGACGCTCGACGTCGCCGGGCCGGCCGGCCGCATCGAGACGCTGCGCGGCCCGTCGCGGCCGGTGCAGCGCATCGCGCGCGGGGACATCGGCTGGTCGCTCGTCAGCCTCTTGACGCTGAACTACCTGAGCATCGCCGGCGAGGACCCGCGCCGCGCCGGGTCGGCGCTGCGCAGCCTGATGGCGCTGCACGGGCCGGAGCAGGACGTGAGCTGGAGCAAGCAGGTCGAGGGCATCCAGGCGGTGGAGGCGCGCGCGGTGGTGCGCCGCCTGCCCTTCCCCGGACCGCTGACCTTCGGCTGCGGCGTCGAGGTGACGACCACGGTCGACGAACTCGGCTTCCAGGGGTCGAGTGCCTTCCTGCTCGGTTGCGTGCTGGAGCACTTCTACGCGCGGCATGCGTCGGCCAACAGCTTCTCGGAGACCATCGTCCGCTCGGCGACGCGCGGCGAGATCCTGCGCGCGCCGCCGCGCATCGGTTCGAAGGCGATGCTGTGAGCGCGACGCCGCCCCCGCCCCAGGATCCGAAGGTGCTGCACGAACGCCGCACGCGGCTGTTCGACGAGATCGCGCGGCAGCCGTGGGCGCACGACTTCTTCGCGGTGCTGCGCCAGATCGACGCGCTGTGGCCGCAATCGCCGCGGCTCGGCTCGGCGCTGCGGCCCGGGGCCGAGCCGGTGCGCCTGGGGCAGGACCCGGAGCTCGATTTCGCGCCGGCCGGCGTGATGTCGTTCGAGGCCGGCGAGCGCAGCGTGCCGCGCCTGGGCGTGCGCTTCTTCGGGCTGTTCGGGCCGATGGGGCCGCTGCCGCTGCACTACACCGAGCACGCGCGCGACCGGCTGCGCAACCACGGCGACGCCACCTTCGCGCGCTTCGCCGACATGTTCCACCACCGCATGCTGCTGCTGTTCTACCGCGCCTGGTCGCAGTCGCAGCCCGCGGTGCAGGCCGACCGCGCGAGCGACGACCAGTTCGCCAAGTGGGTCGGCGCGCTGTTCGGCCAGGCGCCGGCCGCGCTGCGCGGCGCCGATGCCGTGCCCGATGCCGCGAAGCGCTTCGCGAGCGGCCACCTGGCGAGCGCGACGCGCCGGCCGGAATCGATCGTCAAGGTGCTGCGCCAGTACTTCGCGGTGCCGATCCGCGTGGAATCGCACGTCGGCCACTGGCTGCCGCTGCGCCCCGAAGACCGCACCCGCCTCGGCGGCCGCGGCAACCTGGGCGCGGCACTCGGCGTCTCGGCGGTGGCCGGCAGCAAGGTCTGGGACCGCCAGTACAAGCTGCGCCTGCACATCGGCCCGCTGACGCTCGCGCAGTACCGCCAGTTCCTGCCCGGCCAGCGCTCGCTGATCGAGCTGCGCGACTGGATGCGCCAGCTGCTCGGCTTCGAGATGCTGTGGGACCTGCGGCTGATCCTGCAGGGCAGCGCGGTACCGGCACTCGGGCTGTCGGGCGCGTCTCCTGCCGCGCTCGGCCTGACCAGCTGGCTCGGCCGCAAGACGCCGCACCCCGACCGCGGCGAACTCCTCCTGAACCCGGCGCAGATGCACGCGACGGGCTCACATTCCTCCACCTAGGGACCCAAGGAACGACCATGGCTGAAATCAGTCGCACCGCCCTCTTCGGCAAGCTCAACCCGATCGCCTACAAGGCCATCGAAGGCGCCACGGTGTTCTGCAAGCTGCGCGGCAACCCGTACGTCGAACTGCAGCACTGGATCTACCAGATCCTGAACGGCAACGACAGCGACCTGCACCGCATCGTCAAGCACTACGAGCTCGACGGCGCGCAGCTGGTGGCCGACCTGACGCAGTCGCTCGACCGGCTGCCGCGCGGCGCCACCTCGGTGACCGACCTGTCGAGCATCGTCGAGAACGCCGTCGAGCGCGGCTGGGTCTACGGCTCGCTGATGTTCGGCGACCGCCAGGTGCGCACCGGCTACCTGCTGGTGGGCGCGCTGAAGACGCCGTCGCTGCGCAACGCGCTGCTGGCGATCAGCAAGCAGTTCGAGCGCATCAAGCTCGACGACCTGATCGACCGCTTCGGCTCGCTGCTCGCCAGTTCGCCCGAGCATGCGCAGGCCGCGAGCGACGGCGGCGCGCCGGGCGAGGCCAGCGAGGCGATCGCGCCGGCCGCGATGGGCAAGCAGGAGGCGCTGAAGCGCTTCACGACCGACCTGACCGAGCAGGCGCGCGGCGGCAAGATGGACCCGATCGTCGGCCGCGACGACGAGATCCGCCAGGTGGTCGACATCCTGATGCGCCGCCGCCAGAACAACCCGATCCTGGTCGGCGAGGCCGGCGTCGGCAAGACGGCCATCGTCGAAGGCTTCGCGCAGCGCATCGCGCGCGGCGACGTGCCGCCGGCGCTGAAGGACGTGGAGCTGCGCGCGCTCGACGTCGGCCTGCTGCAGGCCGGCGCCAGCATGAAGGGCGAGTTCGAGCAGCGGCTGCGCTCGGTGATCGACGAGGTGCAGGCGAGCGCCAAGCCCATCATTTTGTTCATCGACGAGACGCACACGCTGGTGGGCGCCGGCGGCGCGGCCGGCACCGGCGACGCCGCCAACCTGCTGAAGCCGGCGCTCGCGCGCGGCCAGCTGCGCACGATCGGCGCGACCACCTTCGCCGAGTACAAGAAGTACATCGAGAAGGACCCGGCGCTGACGCGGCGCTTCCAGAGCGTGCAGGTCGACGAGCCGGACGAGCCGAAGGCCATCCTGATGATGCGCGGCGTGGCCTCGACGATGGAGAAGCACCACAAGGTGCAGATCCTCGACGAGGCGCTGGAGGCGGCGGTGAAGCTCTCCCACCGCTACATCCCGGCGCGCCAGCTGCCGGACAAGTCGGTCAGCCTGCTCGACACCGCCTGCGCGCGCGTCGCGGTGAGCCTGCATGCGACGCCTGCCGAGGTGGACGACTGCAGCAAGCGCATCGAGGCACTGGAGACCGAGCAGGGCATCATCGGCCGCGAGGCGGCGATCGGTATCGACACGCGTGAGCGCAGCGCGTTCGTCGAGGAGCAGCTCGGCATCGAGCGCAAGCGGCTCGACGGGCTGAAGACGCGCTGGACAGCCGAGAAGGTGCTGGTCGACAAGCTGCTCGCGCTGCGCGCGAAGCTGCGCGGCGTGGCCGGCGCGGTGGAAGGCACCGGCAGCGCGCTGGAGCAGAACGCCGAGAAGGTGGCTGCCACGGTCGTGGCGGAAGCGCCGAAGCTGTCCGATGAGGAACGCGCCGCGGCACTGACGGAACTGAAGCAGGTGCAGGCCGAACTGGCCACGCTGCAAGGCGAGCACCCGCTGATCCTGCCGACGGTGGACTACCAGGCGGTGGCGAGCGTGGTCGGCGACTGGACCGGCATCCCGGTCGGCCGCATGGCGCGCAACGAGATGGAAACCATCCTGAAGGTGGCGTCGCTGCTGAGCCAGCGCGTGATCGGCCAGGACCATGCGATGGAGATGATCGCCAAGCGCATCCAGACCTCGCGGGCCGGGCTCGACAACCCGAGCAAACCGATCGGCGTGTTCATGCTGGCCGGCACCTCGGGCGTCGGCAAGACCGAGACGGCGCTCGCGCTGGCCGAGGCGCTGTACGGCGGCGAGCAGAACCTGATCACGATCAACATGAGCGAGTTCCAGGAGGCGCACACCGTCTCGACGCTGAAGGGCGCGCCCCCTGGCTACGTGGGCTATGGCGAAGGCGGCGTGCTGACCGAGGCGGTGCGGCGCAAGCCCTACTCGGTGGTGCTGCTCGACGAAGTGGAGAAGGCGCACCCCGACGTGCACGAGATGTTCTTCCAGGTCTTCGACAAGGGCTTCATGGAAGACGGCGAAGGCCGCTTCATCGACTTCAAGAACACGCTGATCCTGCTGACGACGAATGCCGGCACCGAGCTGATCGCCAACATGTGCAAGGACCCGGAGCTGATGCCCGAGGCCGAGGGGCTGGCGAAGGCGCTGCGCGAGCCGCTGCTGAAGATCTTCCCGCCGGCGCTGCTGGGCCGGCTGGTGACGATCCCGTACTACCCGCTGTCGGACGAGATGCTGGGGCAGATCGTCAAGCTGCAGCTCGGGCGCATCAAGAAGCGCGTCGAGGCGCGCTACAAGATCCCGTTCGAGGTCGGCGACGACGTGGTCAAGCTGGTCGTGAGCCGCTGCACCGAGAGCGAATCGGGCGGGCGGATGATCGACGCGATCCTGACCAACACGATGCTGCCGGACATCTCGAAGGAGTTCCTGACCCGCATGATGGACGGCACGCCGATCGAGCGGGTGAAGGTCAGCGTCGTCGACAACAACTTCCACTACGGGTTCTGAGGAGCGTCCATGGCCCTTTTCGACAGCAAGCCCAAGGTCGCCCCGTACGTCGCACCGGCCGGTGCGGTCACGATGGACGCCCACCAGTTCCGCAACACGATGCGCGTGCGGCCGGTCTACTCGACCTACTCGCGGGTGGTCGGGCTGGGCCCGGCCAACACGGCGTTCGACAACGCCTTCACCGAATCGCTGCGCGCGATGGGGGCCGACGGCTTCTGGCACTTCGGCACCAATGCGAATGCCGGCAACCCGAGCGCACTGCGCTTTCCGGACGCGGCCGGCCTGAACTTCTTCATGACCGCGATCGAAGGCATGTTCGAGATGGACCTGAAGCTGATCGAGCGGCGCGCGGCCTACGCGAACGGCCTGAAGGGCAAGGCCGGCTCCCACCTGCTGATGCCGCAGCTGCGGGCCGAGACGCAGCCCGAGGGCAGTTACTACCAGCCCCCGGCACCGGTGGCCCCGAAGCCCGGCGTACCGGCGGTGCCGGCGCGCTCCGAGCGCTCGCTCGACCAGGCCAGGGGCCTGGCCTGGCTGACCAAGGGCGTGCAAGGCGACACCTCGGCCTTCTCGCAGGTGCTGCTCGGGCTGGTCAAGCGCGACGGCAGCTTTCCGCTGGGCGGCAGCCTCGCGCCGCTGCAGGCGGCCTGGCAGCGGATGGTGCCGCTGGCACCGGCCTATCGCGGCTGGAACAACGCCGCCGGCATGCAGAAGTACCCATCGAACGTCGGTGGCGCCAAGGTGCTGGGCGACGTACTGTCCGACCTGAGCACCTCGCCGATGCCGGCGCAGGGCAGCGACGACTGGTACGAGCTGGCGCTCTACGTGATGGGCTCGATCATCACCGCGCAGGCCTTCACCGATGGCAACAAGCGCGCCGCCCGGCTGGCCTACGTGCTGATGCTGCTGAGCGGCGGCGTGCCGATGGTCGTGCCGAACGACCGCCTGGGCGCGACGCTCGGGGACATGTGAAGCGACAGGCCGCACCGTGACCGAATCCGCTGACCTCGGCCTCGACGAAGCCCTGCAGTTCGCGATCGGGCTGCACCAGAACCAGCAGCTCGAAGGCGCCGAGCAGGTCTACCGCCGCGTGCTCGCGGTGGCGCCGGACCACCCCGACGCGCTGCACCTGCTGGGCATGGTGCTGCACCAGACCGGCCGCAGCGAGGAAGGCATCGCGTCGATCCGGCGCGCGATCGAGCTGGTGCCGGATTTCGCGGGTTACCACAACAACCTCGGCAACATCCATGTGTCGCGCCACGAGCTGCCCGAGGCGACGGCGGCCTACGAGCGCGCGGGCGCGCTGGAGCCCGGCAGCGCCGACCTGCAGAACAACCTCGGCTCGCTGTACCGCGCGCAGAAGCGCCCCGGCGACGCGCGTGCCGCCTACCTGCGCGCGATCGAGCTGAACCCGCGGCACCTGAACGCGCACAACAACCTCGGGCTGCTGGCGGCCGCGCAGGACGACCTGCCGGAGTCGATCCGCTGGTACTGCAAGTCGATCGAGCTGCTGCCCGAGCACCCGGACGGCCGCAAGCTGCTGGGCATGACCTACTACACGATGGGCAAGGTGCGCGAGGCGGCCGAGGTGTTCCGCCAGTGGCTGGCCGAAGAGCCCGGCCACCCGATGGCGCAGCACATGTTCGCGGCGTGTTCCGGCAGCGGTGCGCCGGAGCGGGCCTCGGACGACTACGTCGAGTACACCTTCGACCACTTCGCCGACAGCTTCGAGACGCAGCTGAACGAGCGGCTCGACTACCGCGCGCCGCAGCTGTGCGCGCAGCTGCTCGCGCGGCTGCTGCCGCCGGCGGCGAAGCAGTTCAACGTGCTCGACGCCGGCTGCGGCACCGGGCTGTGCGGGCCGCTGGTGGCGCCGTGGGCGCGGGTGCTGGCGGGGGTGGACCTGTCGGGCGGCATGCTCAAGCATGCGCAGACCAAGGGCGTCTACGGCGACCTGTACAAGGCCGAGCTGACGGAGTTCCTGCGCGAGTCACCGGGCCAGTGGGACGTGATGCTGTCGGCCGACACGCTGTGCTATTTCGGCGACCTGATGCCGCTGATGGCGGCCGCCAGCGGCTCAGTGCGCGCGGGTGGGTTGATGGTGTTCACCGTCGAGGCGCTGCCCGACGACCGACCGGAGATGTTCCACCTGGAGCCGCACGGGCGCTATGCGCATGCGCGGGCGCACGTGGAAGCGGCACTGGCGGCGAACGGGTTCACGCTGGTGGAGATCAGCGGGGAGACGCTGCGGCAGGAGGGTGGGAAGCCGGTGGCGGGGTGGCTGGTGGCGGCGCGGCGCTGAGGCCGTCCGCCTCGGCAACTCCTTACAACGACTCCAGGAACGCCACCACCGCATCGCGATCCGCCCTGCTGAGCGCCTCGAACTTCGCCCGGCTGCCGCTGCCCTCGCCGCCATGCCAGCCGATCGCCTCCACCAGCGTGCGGGCGCGCCCGTCGTGCAGGTAGCGCACGGTGGCCGCGTCGGCGAAGCCGGTCTCCTTCTGCACGTACTTCAACGACCCCAGGCCCCACAGCGGCTGCGTGCGCCACAGGCTCGGGCCGGCCTGGCCTTCGGTCATCGTGTCGGCCAGCTCCGGGCCCATGTCGTGCAGCAGCACGTCGGTATACGGGTGGATGGTCTGGTTGCGCAGTTCCTGGAACGGGTGGTTCGCGCCCGTCTTCAACTCCGCCTTGTGGCAGCCGGTGCAGCCCGCCTGCGTGAACAGCTGGCTGCCGCGCGCGATCGACGTGCGCAGCGCCTCGGGCAGGTCGTGCTCCGGCGGCGTGACCGTGCCGTCCGTGTAGCCGCTCGCGTACTTGCGCTGCGCCGGCACGCCCAGCAGCTGCAGGTATGACGCGACCCGGTCGAGCTCCGCGCTGCTCACCGACGGCGTCGCGGTACTGGTCTTGCAATCGGCCGCGCCGCGCAGGCAGCTCACTGACTTGAAGGCCGGCGTCGTGACGCCCATGTCCTGCAGGAAGGCGCCCGCGGCCTGTTGCCGCACCGTCGCCTTGCCGGCCTTCCAGCCGTAGCGGCCGAGGTGGCGCTGGCCCGTCTCGGGGTCGATCGACCAGTTGGGAATGCCGCGGATGCCGTCGCCGTTCGCGTCCTGCGGGTCGGCCAGCGCGAGGATGGTGGTCTCGTCCAGCGCCTCGATCAGGCCCATGCCCACCACCTGCGGTGCCTGCCGCACCGACAGCTGCGCCGGCACCGGCCCCTTGAAGGCGTAGACGGGCTTCTGCAGCTCGACCGTCTCGCCGCCGGCCAAGGTGCGCACCGTCTTCACGAACGACTGGATCGAGACGCCGTAGTCGGGCGCGCCCGCCGTGCGCGACAGCTGCTGCACGTTGACGCCGTAGGTGGCATCGGGCGTGATGGACGTGCTCGTGCTCGCCGCCGCGGTGAGCACCGCGAACTTGTTCAGCGGCGTGCCGATGTCGGCGGCCGGGCTGCGGCCGTTCAGCGTGTGGCAGCCCAGGCAGCGCACTTCGTTGAAGCGCTCGCCCAGCTGGTTGGCATGCGCGGTGAACACCGGGTTCACGGTCGGGCTCTCGGAGTGCTTGCCGTCGAGGAACGAGGTGTGGAACAGCCGGCGCCCTTCGACGAAGCGCTGCATGTCGGCGATGCCGATGTTGTTGACCGACTGCTGGAAGACGCGGTGCGGTTCCTCGGAGTAGTTGTACGAGACGCTCGCCTGCCCGCCCAGCAGCGCATCGTCGGGCAGCGGGGTGGTGTCGAGCTTGGGCGCGATGCCGTACCACGGCACCATGCCCTTGCCGACCACGTAGAGCTGCTCGAACGAGTAGTCGCGGTTGTGGCCGCCGTCGATCAGCGCGATGTCGGTGCCGGGCGTGTAGTCGAGGAACACGCCGGGCGACATCTCGATCTTGTCGCCGACCTTCAGCTTGTTGTTCGCCCGCGCGATGCCCTGGTACTGCGCCTCGTCGGCCATGCGCCAGTAGTCGGTGATGCTCTGTGCCACGCACAGGTCGGCGATCGCGGTGGCGGGGTTGCAGCGCTGCGTGCCGTCCTTCGGGTTCGTGTAGCCGACGCCCATCTTCCAGCCGTACTCGATGACGTTCGGGTCCAGCCGGCGGAACGCGCTGAAGCTGTTGTTGATCATCGTGCCGACGTTCGGCTTCAGGTAGGCGGTGATCTTCTGGCGGCCGGCCGGCACCTCGTCGCGGATCACCAGGCCGAAGGTGCGGTTCTGGAAGTAGAACGGCGGGAACGCGAAGTAGCTGCCCGGGCCCTTGTCGACGGTGTCGGTCCACGGCTCGCCACCTTCGCGCGCATGGCGCGGCGTGGGGCGGAAGCCCGCATAGGTGACGAGCGTGCCGTCGGCCTCGGTGACCTGGATCTGCTCGATCACCGGGGTGCCGGCGGCGTACAGCGGCACGTAGTCGGTGGCACCGCTGTCGGTCGGTGCCGGCGCGGGGGCCGCGGTGGGTGCGGGCGCCGGCACAGGCGCGGGGCCCGAGGCAGGCGA
>NZ_JBFUFQ010000179.1:0-12235 GCF_056403355.1 Rhizobacter sp. P2_H3
GCGCCTCGACCTGGCGCGGCGGGACGTCCGCTCTGCGCGCCCGGGAACTCACACAGTCGACCCGTTGCTGTCGGCCACCATCTACAGCAGCGGCCCGTCGCTGACGGCAAGTACCGGCTCATTACTGCCTGTTGCGGCTGGGCCGGACAGCGGACGGTGAAGCGGCACTACCGACCCCTAAGGGGTGCGCGTCCACCCGCTCGAGCGGACATCCGGGGTGTGTCGGCATTCAGCTGCGCCAGGGGTGATGCCAATACAGGCAGCTGAGTTGGTGCGTGTTCTGCGCCCGTGCGGCGGTTCATGTTCGGCCCGAGTGCGTGCAAAGGGCTTGCGCGGCCAGGTGGCGGGCGAGCAGATCGATTCGGAAACTGTGGTCGGCATCGCTGACCTTGCGGTCGTCATGGAAGCTGTGATTGATCAGACCAGGCCCTCAGGTCCGCTTCAGTTGGCCGTGATCTTGCGTTCCCGCACGACGGTGCTCCACTTCGCGTCTTCTTTCTTCATGAAGGCCGTCAACTCGGCGCGCGTCGTGGGCTGCGGGGTCAGCCCGTGCTTATCCAGCGCGTCTTTCACGCTCGGGTCGTTGAGCACCTTCACGATCTCGACGTTCCAGCGATCCAGAATCGGCGTGGGCGTCTTGCCCGGTGCCACGAAGGCATACCAGTTCAGTGCCTCGAAGCCGGGGTAGCCGGACTCCGCGACCGTCGGGATGTTGGGCATGTAGGCCGGACGCGTCGGACCCGTGGTGGCCAGCGGGACGAGATTTCCGGCCTCCACGTGCGGCAGCGCAGTGGGCGGCGCCGAGAAATAGGATGCGATGCGTCCGCCCAGCAGGTCCTGCAGGGCCGGCGCGCCGCCCTTGTAGGGCACGTGGGTCATCTCGATTCCGGCGCGCTGGCTGAAGAGTTCGCCCGCCAGGTGAGATGCCGATCCCGCGCCGGTGGAGGCGTAGTCCAAGCCACCCGGCTTCTTCTTCGCCAAGGTCACGAACTCGGCCAGCGTCTTCACGCCCACGCCTTTGTGGACCACCAGCACGTTGGGGAAGTTGACGCCACCCGACACCGGCGCCAGATCCTTGAACGGGTCGTAGCTGACCTTCATCACGTGCGGAGCGATGGTCAGCGGGCCGACCGAGCCGAACAGCAGCATCGTGCCGTCGGCCGGACCGTTGGCCACCTGCTGGTGCGCGATGTTGCCGCCGGCGCCGGCCCTGTTGTCGACGACAACGGTTTGGCCGATGTTCTCGCCCAGCTTCTTGGCGATCAGGCGGGCCGCTGCATCGGCCGCGCCGCCGGCGGCAAAACCCACGACCAGCGTGACCGGCTTCTTGGGTGGGAAGTCCTGTGCATGGCTGGGGCCGCTCAGCAACAGCGCAGCGAAAGCTTGCGCCGTGGCGTGCAGCAGGTGGGATTTGTTCATCGCGGATCTCCGGAAAGGGTGTTGTGAGTGGTCTTCAGTCGGCCGCCAGACCGATCGAGTTGGGCTGGCGCTTTTCGATCGCATGCCGCAACAGGGCCGCGCTGCGGAAAATGCCGTGCCCGAACTTGCCGTAGGGCAGCGTGGCGAACAAGGCCATCACCGCGCCAAGGTGCAGGCACAGCAGCACGGCCAGGGCGGGCGTGCCGCGGCCCAGCCAGAGTGCCAGTCCGCTGGCGCTGGTGAGGAACAACAAGGCAATGAATCCCAGGTCCATCGGTCTTTGTACGGCGTCGCCATGCAAGGGATGGCGCCGGCGGTTCAGGTGCCACAGCCCTGCCGTGCCGATCATCAGGCTCACACCGCCGACCACGCCGAGCAGCTTGGGCAGGCTGGGCAGTTCGTAGGGCGCCGTCCAGCCGAACGCGTAGTGGTAGATCGTCGCCACGCTGGTCGCCGCAAAGCACAGCAGGAAGCCATAGAAAGTGAAGTGGTGGAAGCGCCGGCGCGCGAGGGTGAAGGCGTCGTCGTCGTTGTTGCAGCCCATACCATGGCCACCGTCGAGGTACTTCAGGCGCAGCACCGCGTCCGTGGCCTCCGCAGCCGCGCGTCCGCTCAAGGATGCGCCGCTGGTGGCAGGCGTGACGTCTCGCCAGAAGCCGCGCACCCCCATCGCCAAGGCCAGGGTTGCGAACAGGAACACCGGCGCGAACAAGCCGACCAGAAGGTTGTGAGGGAACAGGTTGTAGAAGTTGCCGCCGGGCTGCCCGCCCCACAACGTGCCGTTGACGGCCACGGCCAGGATCAGGAACAGTGCCAGGCCCGTGGCCAATGCCAGCGACAGCGTCAGGCCGTTGCGCTGGTACAGCGCGCCCAGGGCCGGTGGCCACGCGTAGTCGACATAGGTCTGGCCACGCACCCGGGCCATCGCCTGCGGCACGTTCACAGCAAACTCGTGCGGCGGCGCGTACTGGCACGCATGCAGGCAGGCGCCGCAGTTGTGGCACAGGTTGGCCAGGAAGTGGATGTCGGCCTTGCCGAACTCCAGCCGCCGCGTCATCGCCGGGAACACCGCGCAAAAGCCCTCGCAGTAGCGGCAGGCATTGCAGATCTGCATCTGGCGGCCGATCTCAGCCTCACGGGCGCTGAGGATCGGTATGACCGTGCGGCTGCCGGCGGCAAGCGCCACCGCTTCGCGGGCCAATGATTCAAGCTGCTGCATGTTCGAACTCCTTGCGTGCAGCCAAGGCCGCCTGCGTGCCGGCGATGCGGCCGAATGCGGTGCCGATCGACATGCCGACCCCTGCCGTGTAGCCCTGACCGAGCACGTTGCCGGCCATCATTTCGCCGGCGACGAACAGATTGGGGCTGGGGCGGCCACCGAAGTGCACGGCGGACTTGTCGTTGACCTTGAGGCCCAGGTAGGTGAAGGTGACGCCGGGCTTGAGCGCGTAGCCGCAATAGGGTGGCGTATCGATCGGCCGTGCCCAATGGGTCTTGGCGGGTGTCAGCCCCTCGGTACGGCAGTCGTCCAGTACCGTATGGTCGAAACTGCCGGGACGGCAGGCGGCGTTGTATGCCTCCACGGTGTGCACGAAAGCCCGCTCGGGCAGACCCAGCCTGCTGGCCAGTTCCGCCAGCGTGTTCGCCGTGACACCGGCAAAGACCGGGGGCATGAAGCGTCCGATCGCCTTCTGGTCGATGATCGAGTAGCCGATCTGGCCGGGTTGCTGTGCCACGAGACGGCCCCAGATCGCATAGCGCTTGGGCCAGAAGTCCTCGCCCTCGTCGTAGAAGCGCTGCGCTTCGCGATTGACGACGACGCCGAGCGAGACACAGTCGATCCGCGTGCAGATGCCGCCGTCGTACAGCGGCGCGCGCGCGTCGATCGCCACCATGTGCGCCTGCGTCGGATCGCCAATCGAATCGGCGCCGGCCTCCATCATGGATTTGAGCAGCACGCCTTGGTTGAATCGCGTGCCGCGGATCAGGAAGTTGTCGGAGGGCCACTCGCCGCGCCCGTTCCGGCCCCAGGCCTCGCGCAGCCAATCGCGGTTGGATTCGAAGCCACCGGCAGCCAGCACACAGCTTCTGGCCTCGATGCGCTCGCCGCTGGCAGTGCAGGCGGYGACGAAGCGATCTCCGTCGAGTTCGACCGACACCACCGGCGTGTCATAGCGGATCTGCACGCCCAGTTTCTCGGCACTGCGAAAGTAGGCGTTGACCAGCGCCTTGCCACCGCCCATGAAGAATGCGTTGGTGCGTGCCACGTGCAGGGCTCCCGACAGCGGCGGCTGGAAGTGCACGCCGTGCTTGCGCATCCAATCGCGGCAGTTCGACGAAGCGCGGATTGTCAGGCGCGCAAGTGCTTCGTTGGTGATGCCGCCGGTCACCTTCAGCAGGTCTTGCCAATACTCCTCTTCGGGGTAGGCATCGACCAGCACGTCCTGCGGCGCGTCGTGCATGCAGCGCAGATTGCGCGTGTGCTGCGAATTGCCACCGCGCCATTCGCGTGGCGCGGCCTCAACCAGCATCACCGACGCGCCGGCCTCGCGTGCCATCAGTGCAGCACACAACGCAGCATTCCCGCCGCCGATCACCAGCACGTCGAGCATCTGATCGTCTCCTCTTCGCATGGAGACGCACTGTAGGGACGCTCGCGTCGGGACGGTAGACGGCTCCAGGGCAAGTGGTGTTCAGGGTTCGTGAAGGGTCGCGCCAGGCCAGCGCTGCTGCGCGACCAGCCCGGCGGCCACCCTGCGAAGCACCACGCGCGCTGCCAGCGCGGCCGGCGACAGCTCGTCGTCGGAGAGGCTGGCCAACAGGTTGCGCCGCCGCGCGCTGCGCTCCGCCAGTTCGATGCGCGCCATTTCGTCGGCCGGCAGGCGCACCGTCGCGGCGCCGGGCTGGATGGTCGCCGCCAGTCCGGCCCGCACCGCGTCCATCAGCACCGCCAGGCCGTCGATCTCGAGCACGACGTGGGGCACACAACGCTCGCGTGCGAAAGCGGCATCGAGGATCGCGCGCAGCCCGTGCGTGCCGCTGGGCAGAACCAGCGGCAGACTGGCCAGCCGCGCGATGCGCACGCTGCGGCCGGTCGGCATGCCCGGCAGGTCACGCCGGCCTATCACGAACAGCCGTTCCTCGAGCAGCGGCAGCACGCTCCAGCGCCGGGCGCCATCGGTCTCGAACAGCACGGCCAGGTCCAGTTGCCGCGCGTTGAGCATGGTCGCGAGGTTGCCCGACAGACTCTCGACCACGCGCAGCCGCACGTCCGGATAGCGCTCGCGCATTGCCTCCAGCAGCGGCAACGCGAGCACGCCCGAAGTGGACGGAGCGAGGCCGATGCTGACGTGCCCGGCCAGCCGCGCCTGCCGTGCGGCATGGGCAGCGGCGTCGGCATGGCGGATCGCGAGCTGGGCCTGGCGGAAGAAGGCCAGTCCCGCATCGGTCGGGAGCACACCGGTGGTGGTGCGCTGCAGCAGCCGCGTCGACAACTCGCCCTCGAGGCGGCTGATCTGCTGGCTCAGCGCCGGCGTGCCAACGCCCAAATCCAACGCGGCGCGGCCCATGCTGCCTAGCTCGACGATCCGGATGAAGTAGCGTAGCTGACGCAGTTCCATCGGGTCGTGCTCAGGCTGCCGCCGTGCGCGGGTGCGCTGCGTCATTGCGCGATGCCGGCTTCATCGCATGGAGACTGGACTTGAGGGAGGGCCAAGGCATCGATGACAACCGATAGTTGAACAGTGTGCACCACGGTGCATCACGTCGTTGCCCTTCGAGCGCCGTATGGCGTTACGAGCGTTGCAGCCGGGAGGTACATCAGGTAGCTCACTGACTCGAAGGTCCGTTTTGCGACATGGTCACGAATGTCTGTTCGTAGCCCGGACTTGCGGTCCGCGACCTGCTGGTCCTCACGGCGCTGAACGGCAGATGGGGGCGGGATGCCGAAGATGAATGGCGGCTTGCGAGCGGGGACGCGTCCGGCAGCTCATGGCCGACTGTGCCCATTCGTCGATCGCCCTGCAAGCGGTCGCCCAGCGAGACGGAACGGCCTGC
Organism: Rhizobacter sp. P2_H3; assembly: GCF_056403355.1. Taxonomy (NCBI): domain Bacteria; kingdom Pseudomonadati; phylum Pseudomonadota; class Betaproteobacteria; order Burkholderiales; family Sphaerotilaceae; genus Rhizobacter; species Rhizobacter sp. P2_H3. Next base: position 5,476 of record NZ_JBFUFQ010000179.1, read on the forward strand.
GACCGACTGGTCGCGAGCGACGCGGCGAACATACACTGTCGGCCACTTGCGGTCATACCGACATCACCCTCAGTCAGCTGCTCCACACCGCTCGATGACGTGCTGTGCGACACGCTGGCCGATCACTCCCTGGCGGGCTTGACGAGCAGGCGCTGAGCGCCCGGCCCCTGCGCGGCCAGCTTGTCGAACGGGTTGCGCAGCCGGCAGCGATCGATCGAAAGGCAGCCGCAGCCGATGCAGTCGTCAAGCGTGTCGCGCAACTTCTTCAGCTGCGCGATGCGCTCATCGAGCTCTACGCGCCAGGTGCTGGACAGCCGCGCCCAGTCCTCTCGGTTCGGCGTGCGGCTCGCGGGCAAGGTGTCGAGCGCCGCGGCAATGTCCGCCAGTTGGATGCCCACGCGCTGCGCCACGCGGATGAAGGCGACGCGGCGCAACACGTCGCGTGCGTACCGGCGCTGGTTGCCGGCACTGCGCCGGCTGGCGATGAGCCCCTTCGCCTCGTAGAAATGCAGCGTCGACACCGCCACGCCGCTGCGCCGCGCCACCTCGCCCACGCTCAGGCTGAGCGCGATTCCGGCTGCTTCCAAAGGATGATTCATGTGCACCTCTTGACCTCGACTTTAGTTGAGGTTCTAGAGTCCGCTCACCAGCTTCGTTGAAAGGTTCAACGCATGTCCACCTCGCTGTTCCGCGTCGACAAGTTCGCGGTTCCGTCCGCCTCGCTGAGCGCCTTCCTCGCGCGCGTGCACAACGTCGATGGCCTACTTGCCAGGCAGCCAGGCTGCCGGCAGAACCTCGTGCTGACACAGACCGAGGGGCCGGGTGAGTTCAATGTCGTCACCATCGTCGAATGGGCCAGCGCGGAAGCGATGGCACGGGCCAAGGCGACCATGCAGGCGCACTATGCAAGCGAGGGCTTCGACCCGCCGGCCTTCATGAAGAGTCTCGGCGTGCGCGGCGACCTGTCGGTCTACAGCAGGGCGCGTGGCTAACTCAGCCATGGCGGATCCGTCCGCTGCTCGGGCGTTGCCGACTGAAAAGACCAACGCGTTGAGGGACCTCGACGCGAGGTGCGGCGAAGGTCTCCTTTCGGTCAGAGCCGTCGTTTAGCGACTGGACCTGACCAACCGCAACCAGCCTGAAACGGTCGGAGGGCAGTCGCGACGTAGTGGAATCATCCGTCCAAATGCCTGCTCGGCTCGGAAGGAGGCGCATCCAAGGGTCGCAGCTCTCTCTGCCACCAACCGACATCGTGCCAGGCGCCCTTCTTGAATCCAACGTTGCGATAGACGCCGAGCGGCTTGAACCCGACAGCCTCGTGCAGACCCACGCTGCCCGCGTTCGGCAACGCAATGCCGGCGAACGCCTGGTAGTAGCCCAGTTCAGCCAGGCGCCTCAGCAACGCCTCGTACAGCCGTCGACCAATGCCTTGGCCGCGCATGTCCTCGCGCACGTAGGCAGAGGTGTCGACGGCCCATTGATACGCTGCGCGCTCCCGATGCTTGCCGGCGTACACGTAACCGCAGACACGCCCTTCTTCGTCCTCTGCGACGAGCCAGGGAAGTGCCGGCAGTGTCTTCGCGATGCGACTGCGCATCTCGTCGACGCTGGGCACCTCCAGTTCGAACGAGATCGTCGTGTGCTCGACGATCGGACCATAGATCGCGGCGACCGCTGCCGCGTCATCGAAATCAGCGTTTCGGATTTTCATCGGTTGACAGGATGAGGTTTGACGGAAATCTCGTGGCGCTGCTGCGAGCTTGGCACGAGCATCAGCGCGCCCGCGACGACCAGGCCGAGCGCGGCCGAGGCCCACATCGCATGCAGTCCGGCCAGCCCTTCTGACGGCAACTTTTCAAGCGGCGCAGAGTACCAACTGCTCAGGAAATCCAACGGATTTCGAACAGTTCAAGACCGCACCGACCCGCCCCGAATCACTCCCACTCGATCGTCGCCGGCGGCTTGCTCGACACGTCGTACGTCACGCGGTTGATCCCGCGCACCTCGTTGATGATCCGCCCCGATACCTTCTTCAGCAGGCTGTACGGCAGCTCGGCCCAGTCGGCGGTCATGAAATCGCTGGTCTGCACCGCGCGCAGCGCAACCACGTAGTCGTAGGTGCGGCCGTCGCCCATCACGCCGACGCTCTTCACCGGCAGGAACACCGTGAAGGCCTGGCTCGTCAGCTCGTACCAGGTCTTGCCGGTCTCGGCATCGCGCGTGTTGCGCAGCTCTTCGATGAAGATCGCATCGGCGCGGCGCAGCAGGTCGGCGAACTCCTTCTTCACCTCGCCGAGGATGCGCACACCCAGGCCCGGCCCCGGGAACGGATGCCGGTACACCATCTCCGGCGGCAGGCCCAGCGCCACGCCCAGCTCGCGCACCTCGTCCTTGAAGAGCTCGCGCAGCGGCTCCAGCAGCTTCAGGCCCAGCGTCTCGGGCAGCCCGCCGACGTTGTGGTGGCTCTTGATCGTCACCGCCTTCTTCGTCTTGGCACCGCCGCTCTCGATCACGTCCGGGTAGATCGTGCCCTGCGCCAGCCACTTGGCGGTCTTCAGCTTCTTCGCCTCGGCCTGGAACACCTCGACGAACTCGCGGCCGATGATCTTGCGCTTGGCCTCGGGGTCGCTCACGCCCTTCAGGTGGCCGAGGAACTGGTCGCTCGCATCGACATGGATCACCTTGGCATGCAGCCGGCCGGCGAACATCTCCATCACCATGCGGCCTTCGTCGAGCCGCAGCAGGCCGTGGTCGACGAACACGCAGGTCAGCTGGTCGCCGATCGCGCGGTGGATCAGCGCCGCGGCCACGCTCGAATCGACGCCGCCCGACAGGCCGAGGATCACCTCTTCGCTGCCCACCTGCTCGCGGATGCGCGCCACCGCCTCTTCGATGTAGTCGCCCATCACCCAGTCGGGCTTCGCCTTCGCGATGTCGAGCACGAAGCGGTTCAGAAGCTCGCGGCCCTTCACGGTGTGCGTGACCTCGGGGTGGAACTGCACGCCGTAGTAGCCGCGCGATTCATCGGCCATGCCGGCGATCGGGCAGCTCGGCGTCGATGCCATCAGCTTGAAGCCCGGCGGCAGCGCGGTGATCTTGTCGCCGTGGCTCATCCACACCTTCAGCATGCCGTGGCCTTCAGGCGTCGAGAAATCCTCGATGTCCTTCAGCAGCGCCGTGTGGCCGTGCGCCCGCACCTCGGCATAGCCGAACTCGCGGTGCGTGCTGGCCTCGACCTGCCCGCCCTGCTGCACCGCCATCGTGAACATACCGTAGCAGATGCCCAGCACCGGCACGCCCAGGTCCCACACGGCCTGCGGCGCGCGCAGCTCGTGCTCTTCATAGGTGCTGGCGTGGCTGCCCGACAGGATGATGCCCTTCGGTGCGAACTCGCGGATGAACGCGTCGCTGACGTCGTTCGGGTGGATCTCGCAGAACACGTGCGCCTCGCGCACGCGACGGGCGATCAGCTGCGTGACCTGGGAGCCGAAATCGAGGATGAGGATCTTGTCGTGCATGGTGGGCAGGTGTCAGGTGTCGTCAGGTGTCATCAACCGGCGCTGGGGGCAGCGGCCGGCGTGGTCAACAGGGTCTGGCGGGAAAAATGACGCATCGCGACGGCGGTGGCCACCGCCAGCAACGCGCTGCAGAAGAAGAACGGCGCGCCGACGCGCCAGTCGTTGTGCGGCAGGTGCGAGACGACGCCCAGCAGCGGGGCACCGATCACCGGGGCGACCACCGCGGTCATGCTGGTCAGCGCGGCCATCGCGCCCATGGTCTGGCCCTGCGTGCGGGGGTCGGCGGCATTCGAGACGATGCTCTGGATGGCCGCGGCCACCGTGAAGCCGAACACGTTGAAGCCGATCACCGCGTACATCATCCAGCCCTCGGTCGCGAGCGCCCAGCCCAGGTTGGCGAGCGTGCTCGACACCAGGCCGATGGTGGCCAGCCGCGTCGCGCCGAAGCGCCTCAGCAGCCGCTGCAGCAGCATGCCCTGCACGATCGCCGACGCGACGCCGACCGTGAACAGCGACCAGCCGTTCTCGCGCGGGCCCCAGTCGAAGCGCAGCCCGGTGTACAGCACCCAGGAGGTGTGCAACACGAACTGCGCCAGCGTGCACAGGCCCGACACCGCGATCAGGCCGCCCACGCCCTTCAGGCTGCCCAGGTGCGTCAGTGCAGCCACCGGGTTCAGCGAGCGCATAGAGTCCTTGTTGCGGCGCTCCGGCGGCAGCGATTCAGGCAGCACGAAGTACCCGTAGACCAGGTTCACCAGTGCCAGCGTGCCGGCCGCGAAGAACGGGTAATGGATGTCGATGGCGCCGAGCAGCCCGCCCATCACCGGCCCGAGGATGAAGCCGATGCCGAACATCGCACCGAGCTGGCCGAAGCGCTTCGCGCGGTCTTCGGGCGGCGTGATGTCGGCCACGTAGGCGTTCGCCACCGCCGCGTTCGCCTGCAGCGCGCCGCTCACCAGCCGCACCGCGACCAGCACCCACAGCTGCGTCGCGAGCGCCGTCGCGAAGAAGCTGAAGGCGAAGCCGCAGAAGCCGAGCAGCAGCACCGGCCGGCGGCCGTAGCGGTCGGACAGCGCCCCGAGCACCGGCGAGCTGAAGAAGTTCGCGATGCCGAAGGTGAACGCGACCGCGCCGTACCAGAAGGCCTGCTCGGCCGGGTTGGCCGTGAAGCCCCCGACCAGCACCGGCAGCACCGGCACGATCAGGCCGATCGCCATCATGTCGATCAGCACCGTCACCAGGATGAAGCGCATCGCCGCCGGGCGGCCGACGGGCGGCTGCACGGGCGCGGTCGTGGGACTCGTCGTCAAGGTCGCTGGCGCCCGGCGTGCGGGCGTCACTCCATGCGGTAGTTGGGGGCTTCCTTCGTGATCTGCACGTCGTGCACGTGGCTCTCGCGGATGCCGGCCGACGTGATCTCGACGAACTCGGCGCGGTCGCGCATGTCGTCGATCGTCGGGCAGCCGCAATAGCCCATCGAGGCGCGCAGGCCGCCGGCCATCTGGAACACGATGCTGACCATCGAGCCCTTGTACGGCACGCGGCCCTCGATGCCTTCCGGAACCAGCTTGTCGGCGTTCGGGTTGGCGCCGGTGTTGTCCTGGAAGTAGCGGTCGGCCGAGCCCTGCTGCATCGCACCGATCGAGCCCATGCCGCGGTAGCTCTTGTAGCTGCGGCCCTGGAACAGCACGATCTCGCCCGGCGCCTCTTCGGTGCCGGCGAACATGCCGCCCATCATCACGGTGCAGGCGCCGGCCGCGATGGCCTTGGCGATGTCGCCCGAGTAGCGGATGCCGCCGTCGGCGATCAGCGGCACGCCGGTGCCCTTCAGCGCGGAGGCGACGTTGTCGATCGCCATGATCTGCGGCACGCCGACACCGGCGACGATGCGGGTGGTGCAGATCGAGCCGGGGCCGATGCCGACCTTCACGCCGTCGGCACCCGCCTCCACCAGCGCCAGCGCGGCCGCGCCGGTGGCGATGTTGCCGCCGATCACATCGACCTGCGGGTAGTTCTTCTTGACCCAGCGCACCCGGTCGAGCACGCCGGCGCTGTGGCCGTGGGCGGTGTCGACGACGACCGCGTCGACGCCGGCCCGCACCAGCAACTCGAGGCGCTCTTCGGTGTCTTCACCGACGCCCACCGCCGCGCCGACGCGCAGCTTGCCGTGCGAATCGCGCGCGGCGTTCGGGAAGTTGGTCTGCTTGGTGATGTCCTTGACGGTGAACAGGCCGCGCAGCTCGAAGGCGTCGTTGACGACCACCACGCGCTCCAGCTTGTGCTTGTGCATCAGCGCCTTGGCATCGGCCAGCGAGGCGCCGTCGCGCACCGTGATCAGGCGCTCGCGCGGCGTCATGATCTCGCGCACCGGGATGTCCATGCGGGTCTCGAAGCGCAGGTCGCGGCCGGTCACGATGCCGACCACCTTGCCGTCCTCGAGCACCGGGAAGCCCGAGATGCCGTGCTGGCGCGACAGGTTGATCACGTCGCGCACCGGCACGCCGGGCGAGATGGTGATCGGATCGCGCAGCACGCCCGATTCATAGCGCTTCACGCGCGCCACCTCGGCAGCCTGCTGCTTCGGTGACAGGTTCTTGTGGACGATCCCGATGCCGCCTTCCTGCGCGATCGCGATCGCGAGGCGTGCTTCCGTCACGGTGTCCATCGCAGCGGACACGAGCGGAAGGTTCAGGCGGATGTTGCGGGAGAGCTGGGTCGCGAGCGAGGTGTCGCGGGGCAGGACCTGGGAGAAAGCTGGCACCAACAACACATCGTCGAAGGTGAGCGCTTTGCCAAGAAGGCGCATGAGAAAAACTCCTGACGCAAAAGCGAATTATACGGATGTCAGACGCACCCTTCACGGCGTGGGTCCGGACCCCTTCGATGGGCAGCGCCGATGCCTGCCGCGCCAAAGCGGTAATAGTTCACGGCCATCCTCGGCCAACCGGGCCTCGCCATACAAAAGGTGACAGAGCCTCGCGCCTGCACACATGTCACGCCGACTACACTTTCGGCCATGCAATTCATTCCTTCCCGCACGTCGTCCAGGCTGGGTGCCTGCGCCCTCCTCGCCGTGTTGTCGATCGGCCTGCACAGCACGGCATTCGCCCAGTGGAAATGGCGCGACGGCAAGGGCCACGTGCAGTACAGCGACATCCCGCCGCCCGGCAGCATCGCCGAGCAGGACATCCTGCAGCGCCCGGCCGGTGCCGCGCGCCGCGCGCCGATGCAGGGCACGACCC
>NZ_JBFUFQ010000180.1:0-12147 GCF_056403355.1 Rhizobacter sp. P2_H3
CCTTGGAATGGGTGATGCGGTTGAACCGCGGGATTCTAGGAGGCCCGCAAAATCCGACGCGAGGGGTGTTTCCCCGTCCGAGAAACTACGCACTCCGCAGCCCGGATTCCAATCCGGGACCCGGGTTGTCACCCGGGCTACAAGCCGGCGATCTTCATCTCGGGGATCAGCACCGAGCCGATGGTCTTGGTGCCCATCGTGTAGGCATCGGAGCCGACCGCGACGATGTTGCGCAACATCTGCTTCAGGTTGCCGGCGATCGTGATCTCGTGCACCGGGTAGGCGATGCGGCCGTTCTCGACCCAGAAGCCGGCGGCGCCGCGCGAGTAGTCGCCGGTCACGTAGTTGACGCCCTGCCCCATCAGCTCGATCACGAACAGCCCGCGGCCGAGCTTGCGCAGCATCTCGTCGAGGTTGTCGCCGGGCTTCGTCAGCCGGCTCGTGAAGCTCAGGTTCTGCGAGCCGCCGGCATGGCCGGTGGTCTTCATGCCGAGCTTGCGTGCCGAGTAGCTCGACAGGAAATAGCCCTGCACGATGCCGCCGGTGACGACGTCGCGCACCCGCGTGACGACGCCCTCGTCGTCGAACGGCGCGCTGCCCTTGCCGCCACGCACGTGCGGGTTCTCGCGGATGTCGATGTGCGGCGCGAGCACTTCCTTGCCGAGGCTGTCGAGCAGGAAGCTGGAGTTGCGGTACAGCGCGCCGCCGCTGGTGGCCTGCACGTAGCCGCCGAGCAGCCCGGTGGCGAGCGTCGACTCGAACAGCACCGGCACCACGCAGGTCTTGATCTTGCGCGACTTCAGCCGCGACAGCGCGCGCTCGGCGGCGTAGCGGCCGATGGCCTCGGGGCTGGCGAGATCGCCGGGCGCGCGCATCGAGCTGTACCAGGCGTCGCGCTGCATGTCGTCGCCGCCGCGGCCGGGCAGCGACGCGATCGGCGCCACCGACACCGAGTGCCGCGAACTGRCATAGCCGCCGCGGAAGCCGCGGCTGTTGCCGGCGAAGAAGTGCGATTGCTGCGCCGACACGCCGGCGCCTTCGCTGTTGGTGATGCGGCGGTCGGTGGTGAGCGCGGCGGCCTCGCAACGCTGCGCGATCTCGGCAGCACCGGCGGCATCGATGTCCCACGGGTGGAACAGGTCGAGGTCGCGGGTGGCGGCTGCGCCGAGCGCCAGGTCGGCGTCATCCGGCAGGCCGGCGGCCGGGTCTTCGGCGGTGAAGCGGGCGATGTCGTAGGCGGCCTTGACCGTCTGCTCCAGCGCGGCCGGCGAGAAATCGGACGTGCTCGCGTTGCCGCGGCGCTGGCCGAGGTAGACGGTGACACCGATCGACTTGTCGCGGTTGCGCTCGACGTTCTCGATCTCGCCCTTGCGCACCGACACCGACAGGCCCGCGCCTTCGGAGACCTCGACCCCCATGTCGCTCGCGCCGAGCGTCTTGCCGAGCGACAGCGCGTCTTCGACCAGTTGCTCGAAGCGCTCGCGCGAATACGCGAAACCGTGGGTGGGGAGGGAGGACTGGGTCATGGAGGCGGCAGGCGCACGAGGCAGCCAAGAGGAAGCGAGGGCTATCATACCGACGCCCTTGCCCGTGCAGCCCTCGTTTCCCCTCATGGCCCCTCGAACTCCCAAGAATCACGTGCCCGACCCTGTCGCCTCCGAAGACGGCGACGACGACTTCGACGGCCCCAGCAAGACGCAGCTGAAGAAGGACATGCACGAGTTGCAGGCGCTGGGCGAGGCCTTCGCGGCGCTGCCCGAGAGCCGCATCGTCGGGCTGCCGATCTCCGAGACGCTGATCGGCGCGGTGATGGAATACCGCCGCACCCGTTCGCACGAGGGGCGGCGGCGCCAGATGCAGTACATCGGCAAGCTGATGCGGCGCGACGACGTCGGGCCGATCCGCGAGGCGGTCACCGCGATGCAGCTCGGCCAGGCCAAGGATTCACTGGCGCTGCACGAGGCCGAGCGCTGGCGCGCCGAGCTGATCGCGAGCGACGACGCGCTGACCACCTGGATGCAGAAGCACCCCGGCGGCGACGTGCAGCAGCTGCGCAGCCTGATCCGCGCGGCGCGCAAGGATGCCGCGGTGGCGCCGGAGCAGCGCAGCGGGCGGGCCTACCGCGAGCTGTTCCAGTTCATCAAGGCACTGACGCTGGCGGACGACAACGATGGCGAATGAGAGCCCCGCCGCGCCGCTCGACACGGTGCGCATCGGCCTGGTGTCGATCAGCGACCGGGCCTCGAGCGGCGTCTACGAAGACAAGGGGCTCCCGGCGCTGCAGACCTGGCTGGGCCGCGCGCTGCGCAACCCGGTCGAGTGGGAGACGCGGCTGATCCCCGACGAGCAGGCGCGGATCAGCGCGGCACTGGTGGAGCTGGTGGACGCCCGTGGGTGCCACCTGGTGCTGACGACCGGCGGCACCGGCCCGTCGCCGCGTGACGTGACGCCGGAGGCGACGCTGGCGGTGGCCGACCGCGAGATGCCGGGCTTCGGCGAGCAGATGCGCCAGATCAGCCTGCGCTTCGTGCCGACCGCGATCCTGTCGCGGCAGGTCGCGGTGCTGCGCGGCAAGGCGCTGATCATCAACCTGCCGGGGCAGCCGAAATCGATCGCCGAGACGCTGGAGGGCCTGCCGAACGCGCAGCCGCCGGCGCCGGGGATCTTCGCCGCGGTGCCGTACTGCATCGACCTGATCGGCGGGCCGTACCTCGAGACGGACGAGAGCGTGTGCCGCTCGTTCCGCCCGAAGTCCGCGCAGCGGCCTGCGCCCGCCGCTACTTGACCAGCTGGTTCATCCGCTCGGCGTCGAAGTGCTCGGCCTTCTGCGCATCGGCCGGCACGCAGTCGTCCTTCGCCGGTGACAGCTTCTCGATCGCCGCCCACAGCAGCGCGATCTGGTGCTCGTGGCCGGCGGCGTTGTCGATCAGGCCCTTCATCGCCTGCGACACCGGATCGTCGCCCTGCGTGACGCCGTAGGCCGAGAAGACCTTCCTGTCACCGGGCTCGACATGCGACGGGTCGTCCTTCGCGAGGATGATGCGCGCCGGGTTGCCGACCGCGGTCGCACCGGCCGGCACCGGCTTGGTGACGACCGCGTTCGATCCGACACGCGCGCCCTCGCCGACCGTGAACCCGCCGAGCACGCAGGCATTCGCACCGATGATCACGCCGCGCCCGAGCGTCGGGTGACGCTTGGCGCCCTTCACGAGCGAGGTGCCGCCGAGCGTCACGCCCTGGTAGATCGTGCATTCGTCGCCGATCTCGGCCATCTCGCCGATCACGACGCCCATGCCGTGGTCGATGAAGACACGCCGGCCGATCGTCGCGCCGGGGTGGATCTCGATGCCGGAGAAGAAGCGCGCGACGTGCGAGATGAAGCGCGCCGGCCAGTGCCAGCCGTGCGTCCAGCAGGCGTGCGACCAGCGGTGCATCAGCAGCGCATGCAGGCCCGGGTAACAGGTGACGACCTCCCAGGTGCTGCGCGCGGCGGGGTCGCGCTCGAGGATGCAGGCGATGTCTTCTCGGAGGCGGTCGAACATGGGGGTGGGGTGAGACCGGGGCGGGTCAGTTTATCTGGCAGCTTGAAAGTCCACGGCCGTCAGGGGCAAGTGCGCGCCGGTGGGCCGCTCAGCCGCGGCGCTGGATCGCGCGTGCGATGCCGCGCAGGATGTGCACTTCTTCCGCGCTGAGTTCCGCCCGGTTCAGCAGTTGGTTCAGCCGCGGCATCAGCTTCTTCGGCGCGGCCGGATCGAGGAAGCCGATGTCGGTGAGCGCCTGCTGCCAGTGCTCGAGCAAGCCCTGCACCTGGGCGCCGTCGGCGAGCGTTGCATCCGGCACGCGCGGCACCACCTCGAAACCGCCGAGCGCCTGGCGCCAGTCGTAGGCCAGCAACTGCACCGCCTGCGCGAGGTTCAGCGAGCCGTAGTCGGGATGGGTCGGGATGCTGATGCAGGCATGGCAGCGGTAGACGTCGTCGTTGGCCATGCCGAAGCGCTCGGAGCCGAACACGAAGGCCACGCGGTGCTCGCTGCGTGCCAATTCGGCGAACAGCGGCCGCGGCGCGTGCGTCGCCGGGCCGAAATCGCGCGGCGTCATCGCGGTGGCGCAGGCGTAGCTGATGCCGTCGAGCGCCTCGGCGAGGCTGCCCACCACCCGGGCGCGCACCAGGATGTCGGCGGCACCGCTGGCCATCGCGACGGTGTCCTCGTGCACCAGCGCATCGGCAAAGCGCGGCGCGACCAGCACCAGGTCGCTGAAGCCCATCGTCTTCATCGCGCGCGCGGTGGCGCCGATGTTGCCGTAGTGGCTGGTGTTGAGCAGGATGAAACGGGTGCTGTCGATGGACATCGGTGGCTCGGGGATTTCCCCAGGGACGAACGGCTAAAATCCGCGATTATCCGCAGCGCCCCGCGCGCTGCCCGCTCTTTCTCACCTCCGTCTGCCTCTCACCCTTCAGGGCGCCTCATGTCGCAAGCACTGCATCCCATGCTCAACGTGGCCATCAAGGCCGCACGCGCCGCCGGCGCGATCATCAACCGGGCGTCGCTCGACCTCGACCTGCTGAAGGTGAACACCAAGTCGCCCAACGACTTCGTGACCGAGGTGGACCAGCTGGCCGAGCAGGCCATCATCGAGACGCTGTTGACCGCCTACCCCGGCCACGGCATCCTGGCCGAAGAGTCCGGCCGCGCGCACGGCGCGAAGAACAGCGAATACGTCTGGATCATCGATCCGCTGGACGGCACCACCAACTTCATCCACGGCTTCCCGGTCTACGCGGTGTCGATCGCGCTCGCGTACCGCGACCAGATCCAGCAGGCCGTGGTGTACGACCCGACGCGCAACGACCTGTTCTACGCCTCGAAGGGCCGCGGCGCGTTCCTGAACGACAAGCGGCTGCGCGTGTCCAAGCGCACGCGCATGCAGGATTCGCTGATCGGCACCGGCTTCCCGTTCCGCAAGGGCGACAACTTCAAGCGCTACGTGAAGATGTTCGAGGAGGTGATGCAGAACTGCGCCGGCCTGCGCCGCCCGGGCGCTGCGGCACTCGACCTGTGCTACGTGGCCGCCGGCTTCTACGACGGCTTCTTCGAGACCGGCCTGAACCCGTGGGACATCGCCGCCGGCTCGCTGATGATCACCGAGGCGGGCGGGCTGATCGGCAACTTCACCGGCGAGGCCGACTTCATGTACCAGCGCGAGGTGGTCGCCGGCAACCCGAAGATCTACGGGCAGATGGTGGGGATCCTCGCGCCGTACACGCGGGTGATCAAGGCGGATGAGGCCGCCAAGGGCGAGGCAGCCGTCGCCGAGGACGGCACGCCGGGGGTCACGCCGGAATCGGCGCTGGCCGCAACCGCCACGTCAGCCAAGCCCGCCGAGCCCGAGAAGCGCAAGGCCGTGCGGATCCGCAAGGCCGACGCCGAACGCAGCTGACGCGTCAGTCCCAGGCGGTCCACTTCGCGGTGGACCGGCTCGACTCCACCGTCTTCTCCATGAACTTGACGCCCCGCGCGCCATCCTCGAGCGTCGGGAAATCCCCTTCCAGCGCCCCAAGCGCCCTTCCCTCCTCCTTCGCGAGGATCGCCTCGGCGACCCCCAGGTAGAGGTTCGCGAACGCCTCGATGAACGCCTCCGGGTGCCCGGTCGGCAGCCGCGAGGCCTTCTTCGCCGCGTCGCCCAGCCACGGCGAGCCGCGCGTCAGCAGGCGCTTCGGCCCGTCGAGCGAGGCGTGCACCAGCAGGTTCGGATCCTCCTGGTGCCAGGCCAGCGAGCCCTGCGTGCCGAACACCCGCAGCCGCAGGTCGTTCTCGCCGCCGATCTCGATCTGCGACGCGATCATCACGCCGCGCGCGCCGCCCCGGTAGCGCAGCAGCAGGTTGCCGTCGTCGTCGAGCCGGCGGCCCGGCACGAAGGCGGTCAGGTCGGCGCACAGCGCCTCGATCTCCAGCCCGCAGACACTCGCCACCAGGTTCTCGGCATGCGTGCCGATGTCACCGATCGCGCCGACGATGCCGCTCCTCGCCGGATCGACGCGCCAGTCGGCCTGCTTGTGGTCGCCGGCTTCCAGCTGCGTCGCGAGCCAGCCCTGGTTGTATTCGACGATCACCTTGCGGATCTCGCCGAGCTGGCCGGTGCGCACCATCTCGCGCGCCTGCCGCACCATCGGGTAGCCGGTGTAGTTGTGGGTGACGCCGAACACCGTGCCGCTGCGGCCGCGCGCCGCGAGCAGCGCCTGCGCCTGCTCGCTGGTGTGCACCAGCGGCTTGTCGCACACCACGTGGATGCCGGCCTCGGTGAAGGCCTTCGCCACCTCGAAATGCACGTGATTCGGCGTCACGATGCTGACGAAGTCGATGCGCTCGCCACGCGGGCGCTTCAGCTCGTCATCGAGCAGCGCCTGCCAGCTGCCGTGGTTGCGCGCATCGGCCAGGCCGAGGTCCTGCCCCGAGGCCCGTGCCTTCGCGGCATCGGCCGACAGCGCGCCCGCCACCAGCTCGATCTGCCCGTCCAGCGCCATCGCCTTGCGGTGCACCGCACCGATGAACGCACCCCGGCCGCCACCGACCATCGCATATCGCAGCTTGCGCATCAGCAGCCCCTCATTTCTCGAACGACGCGTCGAACGCACGCGCCGACGGCTTGAAATCGAGCCGGCGCGAGAACGCCGCGCTCTCGGTCGCGCCATGCACGCGGTCCATGCGGCTGTCTTCCCACTCGACGCTCAGCGGGCCCTGGTAGCGGATGTCGTTGAGCGCGACGATGATCCCCTCGAAATCGATCATCCCGCGCCCGACGCTGCGGAAATCCCAGAAGCGCCGCGCATCGCCGAAGCTGGTGTGCCCGCCGAACACGCCCACCGTGCCGTCGCCCTTGCCCCACCACACGTCCTTCATGTGCACGTTGTGGATGCGCGGCCCGAAGGTGCGCAGGAACTTGACGTAGTCCACGCCCTGGTAGCCCAGGTGGCTCGGGTCGAAGTTGAAGCCGAAGCGTTTGTGCCCCTTCACCGCCTCGATCGCACGCTGGCTGCTCGCGATGTCGAACGCGATCTCGGTCGGGTGCACCTCGAGCGCGAAGTTCACGTCGACCTCCTCGAACATGTCGAGGATCGGCGTCCAGCGCATCGCGAAATCCTCGAAGCCCCGGTTCCAGAACGCTTGATTCGTCGGCGGGAAGGCATACAGCGCATGCCAGATCGACGAGCCGGTGAAGCCGGTCACCGTCTTCGCGCCGAACTTCGCGGCGGCGCGCGCGGTGTCCTGCATCTCTTTCGCGGCGCGCCGGCGCACGCCCTCGGCCTCGCCGTCGCCCCACACGTGGGCCGGCAGGATCGCCTTGTGCCGCTCGTCGATCAGGTCGCAGACCGCCTGGCCGGTCAGGTGGTTGCCGATCGCGAAGCACTGCAGGCCGTGCTGCTCCAGCAGCCGGCGCTTGTCGGCCACGTAGCGCTCCGACTGCAGCGCCTCCTGCACGTTGAAATGGTCGCCCCAGCAGGCGAGCTCCAGCCCGTCGTAGCCCATGGCTTTCGCGAGGGGCGCCAGTTCGGCGAGCGACAGGTCGGCCCACTGGCCGGTGAACAGGGTGACGGGTCTGGGCATGGTCAGCTCCTCAGATCAGGTGGTTCAGAACGGCGAGTCCGGCACGTAGTACTTGGCCGCGTTGTCCTTGGTGATCAGCACCGACGGGATGATCGTGGTCGCCGGCATCGCGGTGCCCTTGACGCGCGCCTCGGCGGTCATCTTCATCGCGTCGGCGATCATGCTGGGCGAGTAGGTCACGTCGGCGCTGACGATCTTGTCGCCGTCCATCACCTTCTTGATGTAGTCCTTCGAGCCGGCGCCGCCGATCACCAGCTTCACGTCGCTGCGCTTGGCCTGCTCGATCGCCTTCTGCACGCCCACCGCCATGTCGTCGTCCGAGGCCCACACGGCATCGATCTGCTTGAAGCGCGTCAGGTAGTCCTGCATCACCTTGAAGGCATCGTCGCGGTTCCAGTTGCCGTGCTTGGCATCCAGCACCTTGATGCCCGAGTTCGCCTTCATCACCGCGTTGAAAGCGTCGACGCGCTGGTTGTCGATCACCGTCGGAATGCCGCGCAGGATCACCACGTTGCCCTTGCCGCCCATCGCCTTGGCCATGTACTCGCCGGCCACCTTGCCGAAGCCGGGGTTGTCGCCGGCCACGTAGGCGTTCTGCGCGCTGGTGTCGGTCAGGCCGCGGTCGACCACGGTCACGTACACACCCTTGGCCTTGACCTGCGCGACCGGCTGCGTCAGCGGCGCGGATTCGAACGGCAGGATCACCAGCGTGTTGATCTTGTTGACGGTCTGCAGGTCCTGCACCTGGTTGGCCTGCTCCGAGGCCGAGCCTGCGGTCTTGACGATCACCTGCAGGCCGGGATGCGCCTTCTCGAGCTCGGCCTTGGTGCGGTTGGCCCAATAGACGACGCCACCGGCCCAGCCGTGCGTGGCGGCCGGGATGGACACGCCCATCACGACCTTGTCCTGGGCGAAGGCGGTGGCGCCTGCGGCAAGTGCCGCCAGCGTCACGAGGATGCGGGGAATGAACTTCATGGGACTCGTCTCCTGTTGTGTGTCGATCGGGACTCGATCGGGGTCTCTGCGGAACATGACCGTTGCCGGTCGGGGAACTAACGCCGCCCCCTCTGGAGGAAGGCGACGATGATGATCACGATGCCCTGCACGGCGGCGTTCAGGTACACGCTGATGATGCTGGTGAGGTTCAGGATGTTGCTGATCACCGAGAGCAGGATCGCGCCGACCACGGTGCCGGTGATGCGGCCCTCGCCGCCCTTCAGCGCGGTGCCGCCGACGATCACCGCGGCGATCGCCTCCAGCTCCCACAGCAGTCCGGTCGTCGGCGAGGCCGAGCCCAGCCGCGGCACGTACAGCACGGTGGCCACGCCGACACACACGCCCAGCAGCATGTAGGTCAGCACCTTGATGCGGTCGACATTGACCGCCGCATAGCGCGCGACCTGCTCGTTGGAGCCGATCGCCTGCACGTAGCGGCCGTAGCCGGTGCGGTTCAGGATCAGCGCGCCCAGCAGCGCGACCGCCGCGAACACCCAGATCGGGAACGGCACGCCCAGCAGGCTGCCGTAGTAGACCGGGCTGTAGGCGTCGGACAGCTTGCCGTCGAGCGTGATCGCGCCGCCGTTGGCCAGGTAGGTCAGGTAGGCGCGGAAGATGCCGAGCGTGCCCAGCGTGACGATGAACGGCTCGATGCGGCCCTTCGTGACGAGCAGCCCGTGCGCGAGGCCGAAGACCGCGCCGAGCGCGAGGGCGAACACGATGCCGATCGCCACCGTCAGCAGCGGCGAGCCGACCTGCGCGGCGATGCCGTTCATCAGCAGGATCATGCTGCCGGCGATCAGCGCCGCCATCGAGCCGACCGACAGGTCGATGCCGCCGCTGATGATCACGAAGCACATGCCGACCGCGATGATGCCGATGAAGGCGGTGCGGGTCAGCACGTTCATCGCGTTGTCCCAGGTCGCGAAATCGCCGTTCAGCAGCGTGCCGGCGATGCACAGCAGCACGAGGCCGAGCCACGGGCCTGCTGCCTGCAAGCGCAGACGCCAAGCGGCCGTGACAGGTGAGGCCGGGCCGAGCGCCGGGCCGCCCCAAGCCGGCCCGGATCCCCCCGGGGGATCGGTCGGCGTACCCGCCGGCCGAGGGGTCCTAATGTGTTCCTGTGGCATGAGCGATCAGCTCCTCTTCGGTCAGGTGGTCGGCCGACAGCGTGGCCTGCAGCCGCCCCGCGCGCATCACGGCGACGCGGTGGCACAGGCCGATCAGCTCGATCAGCTCGGATGAAATGACGACGACGCCGCGGCCCTGCTCGGCCAGGCGCTGGATCAGGAAATAGATGTCGCGCTTGGCACCGACGTCGACGCCGCGCGTCGGCTCGTCGAGCACCACCACGCGCGGCTGCGGCTGCAGCACCTTCGCGATCGCGAGCTTCTGCTGGTTGCCGCCCGACAGCGACGACGCCCGGCTGCCGAGGTCGCGCGTGCGGATGCCGAAATCCGCCACCGCCTGCTGCAGCGCCAGCGCCTCGGACGCCGGGTCGAGCAGCGGGTGCGTGTGGCGCGCCAGGTCCATCAGCGTCAGGTTGTCGCGCAGCGAGAGCCGCACATGCAGGCCCTTGCCCTTGCGGTCTTCGCTGAGGTACGTCAGCCCGTGCTGCGCGGCCTCGCGCGGGCTGCGCAGCGGGCGCTCTTTTCCATCGAGCTCGATGCGGCCGGCGCTGCGCGGGCGCAGCCCGAGCAGGCCCTCGAACATCTCGGTGCGGCCGGCCCCCACCAGCCCGGCGAAGCCGAGGATCTCGCCCGGGCGCACCTCGAAGCTCACGTCGTGCGCCCAGCCGGGCACGCTCAGGCCCTCGACCTTCAGCAGCGGTGCCGGCGTGCCGGCCACCGGCAACTTCGCCGGGAACATGTCCGACAGCTCGCGGCCGACCATCAGGTTGGCCATCTGCTGGCGCGAGAGCCCGGCGGTCGGCGCGCGGGTCACGAAGCGGCCGTCGCGCATCACGACGATCTCGTCGGTGATGCGCTCCACCTCGTCGAGCTTGTGCGAGATGTAGACGATGGTCACGCCATCGGCCTTCAGCTGCGCGATCAGCGCGAACAGGCGCTGCGTCTCGGCGGGCGTGAGCGTCGCGGTCGGCTCATCCATGATCAGCAGGCGCGCCTTGCGCGACAGCGCCTTCGCGATCTCGACCAGCTGCTTCTCGGCGACGATCAGCTCGCGCACCCGGGTGTCGGGGTCGATGTCCAGGCCGACCTGCTGCAGCACGCGGCGCGATTCGTCGCGCATCGCCGCATCGTCGAGCAGCCAGCCGCGGCGGCGCTCATGGCCGAGGAAGATGTTCTGCGCGATGCTCAGGTCCTCGGCCAGGTTGAACTCCTGGTGGATCAGCACGATGCCGCAGCGCTCGGCATCGCGCGAGTTCGTGAAGCGCTGCGGCGTGCCGTCGATGCGCAGCTCGCCGTCGCTCAGGGCCTCGTAGCCGGAGAGGATCTTCATCAGCGTCGACTTGCCGGCCCCGTTCTCGCCGAGCAGGCCGACCACGCGGCCGGGTTCGAGCTCGAAGCTGACGCCGTGCAGCACGCGCACCGGGCCGAAGTCCTTGGTCACGTCGGTGAAGGTCACTTGAAGGCTCACGTCACGGCCTCCGGAACGCTGCCACGCGCGCGCATCGTCTCCTGCAGCGCGAGCACGCCGGCGCCGATCACGCCGGTGCGCTCGCCGAGCGGCGCGTACTGGATGTCGAGGTGGCGCGTCGAGAGCGCGAGCGAGCGGTGGTACACGCTCTGCCGGATCGACGCCAGCAGCAGCGGCCCGATGCCGGTGATGCCACCGCCGATGAACACATGCGACGGGTTGAAGAAGTTGACGATCGACGCCAGCATCTGCCCGATGCGCGTGCCTGCCTTCTGCACGATGCCGTGTGCGGCGGCATCGCCGGCGCGGCTCGCCTGGCCCACGTCGATCGGCGAGATGCTGCCCTGCGCCTTCAGCACCTGGGCCAGCAACGCGCTCTGGCCCGACTGCGCCGCCTCGACCGCCATGCGCGAGATCGCCGGGCCGGCCGCCATCGCCTCGACGCAGCCCAGGTTGCCGCAGTGGCAGCGCGGGCCGTCGGGGTCGACGCAGATGTGGCCGACGTCGCCGGCCGAACCGTCGGCGCCGCGGTAGACCTCGCCGTGGCAGACGATGCCGCAGCCGATGCCGGTGCCGATCTTGACCACCAGGAAATTCGGCAACCGCCGGTGCAGCCGCCACAGCTCGCCGAGCGCCATCACGTTGACGTCGTTGTCGATGAAGACCGGCGCCGCATAGTCCTCGCCCAGCACGTCGCGGATCGACAGCCCTTCCCAGCCCGGCATCAGCGGCGGGTTGACCAGCAGCCCGCTGCCGAAGGCGACCGGCCCCGGCACCCCCATGCCGATGCCGATCACCTCCTTGCGGGTCGCGCCGCAGTGCTGCAGCAACTCGCGCAGCAGCTCGCGGATGYGCGACAGCAGCACCGCCGGGCTGGCGCGCACGTCGGCCGGCTCGGCATGGTGGGCCAGCACGCCCATGTCGGGCGACAGGATCGCCACGTCGAGGC
>NZ_JBFUFQ010000181.1:0-12032 GCF_056403355.1 Rhizobacter sp. P2_H3
CCCGAGGTGGGGGTCGTGACGGTCGCGCCGCGCGAGGTCGGGCTCGTGACCGAGCTGCCGGGCCGGCTCGAGGCCTCGCGCGTCGCGCAGGTGCGGGCCCGCGCGGCCGGCATCCTGCTGAAGCGGCTGTTCCGCGAAGGCAGCGACGTGAAGGCCGGGCAGGCCTTGTTCCAGATCGATTCCGCGCCGTACGTCGCGAGCCAGCAGAGCGCCCAGGCCGCGCTCGCCCGCGCGCAGGCCAACCTGACGCAGGCCACCGCGCAGGCCGAGCGCTACAAGCCGCTGATCGAGGCGAACGCGATCAGCAAGCAGGACTTCGTCAACGCGGTGGCCGCGCAGAAGTCGGCCGAGGCCGATGTCGCGTCGGCGCGCGCCGCGCTGCAGACCGCGCAGATCAACCTCGGCTACGCGGCCGTCACCTCGCCGATCGCGGGCCGCATCGGCCGCGCGCTGGTGACCGAAGGCGCGCTGGTCGGCCAGGGCGAGGCGACCCAGCTGGCCGTGGTGCAGCAGATCAACCCGATGTACGTGAACTTCACGCAGTCCACCACCGAGACGCTGAAGCTGCGCAAGGCCCTCGAGGCCGGCAAGCTCAAGCGCGCCGCCGGCGGCGAGGCCGCGATCGTGCGCATCGTGCTGGAAGACGGCACCGAGTACGCGAAGCCCGGCAAGCTGCTGTTCTCCGACCTGACGGTCGATGCGACCTCGGGCCAGATCACGCTGCGCGCCGAGGTGCCGAACGCCGACGGCCTGCTGCTGCCCGGCATGTACGTGCGCGTGCGGCTCGAGCAGGCGCAGGTCGACGGCGCGATCGCGCTGCCGCAGCAGGCCGTCACGCGCAGCAACCAGGGCGACACCGTGATGGTGGTCGGCGCCGACGGCAAGGTCGCGCCGCGCCCGATCAAGATCGGCTCGGCCGCGCAGGACGGCCAGTGGCTCGTCACCGACGGCCTGAAGCCCGGTGAGCAGGTGATGGTCGACGGCTTCCAGAAGCTGCGCGGCCCGGGCCCGGTGAAGCCGGTGCCGTGGCAGCCACGCGCGGCGTCGGCCGCCGCAGCATCCGCGCCTGCATCGGCCGCCTCCGGCAGCTGACCCCGGCCACCCAAAAGACAGAACCAGCGAGCCTTCCTCCATGGCCAAGTTCTTCATCGATCGCCCCATCTTCGCGTGGGTGATCGCGCTGTTCATCATCGTGCTCGGCAGCGTGGCGATCACGCAGCTGCCGATCTCGCAGTACCCGCCGGTCGCACCGCCCTCCATCGTCGTGTCGGCCACCTACCCCGGTGCCTCGGCGCAGACGCTCGAGGACAGCGTGATCAGCGTCATCGAGCAGGAAATGAACGGCTCGCCCGGCCTGCTCTACATGGAGTCGGTCAGCCAGGCCAACGGCACCGGCTCGATCACGATCAGCTTCGAGCCCGGCACCAACCCGGACCTGGCGCAGGTCGACGTGCAGAACCGGCTGAGCCGCGCCGCGCCGCGCCTGCCGTCGGCCGTCACGCAGCAGGGCGTGCGGGTCGACAAGGCGCGTTCGAACTTCCTGCTGTTCACGATCCTCTCGTCCGAGAACCCGGCCTACGACCCGATCGCGCTCGGCGACTACGCGTCGCGCACCGTGCTGCCCGAGATCCAGCGCATCCCCGGCGTCGGCCAGGCCCAGCTGTTCGGCACCGAGCGCGCGATGCGGGTCTGGATCGACCCGGCGAAGCTGGTCGGCTTCAACCTGTCGGCCGCCGACGTCGCCACCGCGATCCGCACGCAGAACGCACAGGTCTCGTCCGGCACCATCGGCGACCTGCCGAACCTGCCGGGGCAGTCGATCTTCGCGACCGTGGTCGTCAACGGCCAGCTGAGCAACGTCGAGCAGTTCGGCAACATCGTGCTGCGCGCCAACGCCGACGGCTCCACCGTGCGCCTGCGGGACGTCGCCCGCATCGAGCTGGGCGCGCAGACCTATGCCACCTCGGCGCGCCTGAACGGCAAGCCGTCGACCGGCATCGGCGTGCAGCTCTCGCCGAGCGGCAATGCGCTGGCCACCGCGACCGCCATCCGCAAGCGCATGGACGAGCTCTCGCGCTACTTCCCGCAGGGCGTCAAGTACAGCGTGCCGTACGACAGCTCGCGCTTCGTGAAGATCTCGATCTCGCAGGTGGTGGAGACGCTGCTCGAGGCGGTCGCGCTGGTGTTCGTCGTGATGTACCTGTTCCTGCAGAACTGGCGCTACACGGTGATCCCGACACTGGTCGTGCCGATCGCGCTGCTGGGCACCTTCGGCGTGCTGCTCGGGCTCGGCTTCTCGATCAACGTGCTGACGATGTTCGGCATGGTGCTGGTGATCGGCATCGTGGTGGACGATGCGATCGTCGTGGTCGAGAACGTCGAGCGCATCATGAGCGAGGAGGGGCTGTCGCCACGCGAGGCCACCCGCAAGGCGATGGGCCAGATCTCCGGCGCGATCGTCGGCGTGACGGTGGTGCTGATCTCGGTGTTCGTGCCGCTCGCGTTCTTCGCCGGCTCGATCGGCAACATCTACCGCCAGTTCTCGGCGGTGATGGTGGCGTCGATCGCGCTGTCGGCCTTCATGGCGCTGTCGCTCACACCGGCGCTGTGCGCGACGCTGCTGAAGCCGGTCGAGGCCGGCCACCACCACGAGAAGACCGGCTTCTTCGGCTGGTTCAACCGCGGCTTCGCCCGCACCGCGAAGGGCTACGAAGGCTGGGTCGCGAAGATCCTCAAGCGCGCCGGCCGCTTCCTGATCATCTACGCGGCGATCATCGCCGCGGTGGGCTGGACCTTCTCGCGCCTGCCGGCGTCGTTCCTGCCGGCCGAGGACCAGGGCTACATCATCGTCAACGTGCAGCTGCCGCCGGGTGCGACGGTGAACCGCACGGTCGAGGTGATGCAGCAGGTCGAGGGCTTCATCCTGAAGCAGCCGGAAGTGCAGAGCATGGTCGGCGTGCTGGGCTTCAGCTTCTCGGGCCAGGGCCAGAACGCCGGCCTCGCCTTCGTGACGCTGAAGGACTGGGACGAACGCAAGGGGGCGCAGCATTCGGCGCAGGCGCTGGCCGGCCGCGCGTTCGGCGCGCTGATGGGCGTGCGCGATGCGTTCATCTTCCCGCTCAGCCCGCCGCCGATCCCCGAGCTGGGCACCTCGTCCGGCTTCGCCTTCCGGCTGCAGGACCGCGGCGGCAACGGCCACGCGGCGCTGCTGGCGGCACGCAACCAGTTGCTGGGCCTCGCGGGGCAGAGCAAGATCGTCGCGGGCGTGCGCCCCGACGGGCTGGAAGACGCGTCGCAGCTGCAGATCGACGTCGACCGCGACAAGGCGAACGCGCTGGGCGTGAGCTTCGATTCGATCAACTCGACCCTCTCGACCGCGCTGGGTTCGGCGTACATCAACGACTTCCCGAACGCCGGCCGCCTGCAGCGCGTGGTGGTGCAGGCCGATGCGCCGGCACGCATGCAGCCGGACGACCTGCTGCGCCTGAACGCATTGAACAGCAAGGGGCAGCCGGTGCCGCTGTCGGCGTTCGCGACGACGCGCTGGATCAGCGGCCCGGTGCAGACCATCCGCTACAACGGCTACCCGACGATGCGGCTGGCCGGCGACGCCGCGCACGGCCGCAGCACCGGCGAGGCGATGGCCGAGATGGAGAGGCTCGCGGGCCAGCTGCCGCCGGGCTTCGCGTTCGAGTGGACCGGCCAGTCGCGCGAGGAGAAGCTGTCGGGCTCGACCGCGTTCATCCTGCTCGGCTTCTCGCTGCTCGCGGTGTTCCTGTGCCTGGCGGCGCTGTACGAGAGCTGGTCGATCCCGCTGTCGGTGATCCTGGTGGTGCCGCTGGGCGTGCTGGGTGTCGTGCTGGCGGCCACCTTCCGCGGCCTGGAGAACGACATCTACTTCAAGGTCGGCCTGATCACGGTGATCGGCCTGAGCGCGAAGAACGCGGTGCTGATCATCGAGTTCGCGAAGGACCTGCATGCGCAGGGCAAGGGGGTGGTCGAATCGGTGCTGGAAGCGGCGCACCTGCGCTTCCGGCCGATCCTGATGACCTCGATGGCCTTCATCCTCGGCGTGCTGCCGCTGGTGGTCGCGTCGGGCGCGGGCTCGGCGAGCCAGCGCGCGATCGGCACCGGCGTGATGGGCGGCATGTTCAGCGCGACGCTGCTGGCGGTGTTCTTCGTGCCGGTGTTCTTCGTCGTGGTGCGCCGCATCTTCAAGGGCAGCGAGCGGCAGCGCCGCATGTACGCGCATGAACTGAATGGCACGCCGAAGGATGGTTCYCATGAGTGATTCCCGAAGCCCCCGGCTGCTGCGCGGCCCGGCCCCTGCCCTGGCCCTGATGGCCAGCGCTCTGCTCGCGGCCGGCTGCACGATGATCCCGACCTACGAGCGCCCGCCGGCGCCGGTGCCCGGCTCGTTCGCCGGCGAGGCGACGACCCCGCGCCCCGGCCCGAAGGCGAGCGACGTCGAATGGCAGAGCTACTTCGCCGACGAGCGCCTGAAGCGGTTGATCGAGCTCGCGCTGAAGAACAACCGCGACTTGCGCGTCGCAGTGCTGAACATCGAGCAGGTGCGCGCGGCCTACCAGATCAGGCGTGCCGACGAATGGCCGACGGTCAATGCGGCCGCCAGCGGCCTGCGCCAGACGGCCGGGCCCGACACGATCACCAGCACCTACAGCGTGGGCCTGGCGGTCTCGTCGTACGAGCTCGACCTGTTCGGCCGGGTGCGCAGCCTGAGCCAGGCGGCGCTCGCGCAGTACCTGGCCACCGAGGAGACGCGCAAGGCGGTGCAGATCAGCCTGATCGCGTCGGTTGCCAACGGGTACTTCAACCTGCTGGCCGACGACGAGCTGCTCGAGGTGACGAAGCAGACGCTGAAGACGCGAGAGGATTCGCAGAAGCTCACGCGGCTGAAGTTCGACAACGGCGCGAGTTCGGAGCTCGACCTGCGGCAGGCCGAATCGCTGCTCGAGGCGGCCCGCGTGTCGCTTGCGCAGCAGACGCGCCAGCGCGCGCTGGACGAGAACGCGCTGGTGCTGCTGCTCGGGCAGGCGCTGCCGGACGACCTGCCGGCGGGCGTGCCGCTGGTGGCCGACCAGGTGCTGCCGGAGGTGCCGGCCGGCCTGCCGTCGGACCTGCTGAACCGCCGGCCCGACGTGCGCGCGGCCGAGCAGCAGCTGATCGCGGCCAACGCCAACATCGGCGCGGCGCGCGCGGCGTTCTTCCCGCGCATCACGCTGACCGGGCTGGTCGGTTCGGTGAGCAGCGAGCTGTCGGGGCTGTTCAAGAGCGGCTCGTTCGGCTGGAGCTTCCAGCCGCAGGCGACGCTGCCGATCTTCGACGCGGGACGCAACAAGGCCAACCTCGACAGCGTGAAGGTGGGCCGCGAGATCGCGCTGGCGCAGTACGAGAAGGCGATCCAGACCGCGTTCCGCGAGGTCTCCGATTCACTGGCCGGCCGCGCGACGCTCGGCGAGCAGGCGCGGGCGCAGCGCGCGCAGGCCGATGCCGAGCAGGCGCGCTACCGGCTGGCCGACCTGCGCTACCGCAACGGCGCGGCGAGCTACCTCGACGTGCTGGATGCGCAGCGCTCGCTGTTCACCGCGCAGCAGGCGGTGGTGCAGGTGCAGACGCTGCAGGCGCAGAACCTGGTGACGCTGTACAAGGCGCTGGGGGGTGGGTGGAAGGACGCGGGGGCCAATTGACGGTAGCCCGGATTTCAATCCGGGATCGTGGCAACACGCGAAGACCCCGGATTGCCATCCGGGCTACGAGACAGGGCCGCGCGGGGATCAGGGCTTGATCGCCGTGGCCTGCGACCACACCACCTGCCAGCGGCCGTCGATACGCTCGTACGCATCGATGTGCCAGCACCGGAACGGCGAGTCCGGCTCGAAGGCCAGCGTGGCCTGGTAGCGCAGCACCGCGCTGTCGGCATGGAGGCGGACCTCGATCGCACCAGGCTCCCAACGCAGGTAGCGAAGCTCGCGCCGCTCGATCCGGCCGAGGTACTCGTCGCGGGTGAACGCGCTGCCGGCCGGCGTGACGAGCTGGAACTGCGGCGCATGCAGGCGCCGGGCGAGCGGGATGTCGCCGTCGACCAGCGCGCGCAGCCGCGAACGTTCGATCTCGCGGAGCTCTTCGGCACGGCGCTCGTCGGCCGCCCCGGCGCCGTCGCTGCCGGCCGGCGGATAGGCATGCAGGCCATCGAAATCTGCCTTGCCGATCGGCACGCCCCGGCTGCGCAGGATCGCGTACGCGGTCGTCAGGTGGAAGAAGAAGTTCGGCAGCGCGTAGTGCTGCAGGAACTCGGTGGCCGGCAGGCGCACCAGCGCGTCGCCAGCCTGGCTCTCCAGCAGGCGTGATTCGGCGCCGTCGAACCGCTCCTGCGGCAGCTCGCGCACCATCGCCGTCACGCGATCGACCAGCGCCCGCAGCCCGTCAAAGCCGGGGCCGGGCTCGCCCGGCGAAGGAACCGGCAGCCCCGCAAGCGGATGGCAGGCGCGCAACGCGAAGTTCGCCGCGATGACGACCTGCGTCGCCAACGGGTTCATGTCGTCGGCCAGCCGCGCGCCGAGCAGCCGTTCGGCGTCCGGCCCGGGCGCGTGGGCCTGCGCCAGGTCGAGCCAGCGGCGCAGCCGTTCCAGGTAGCGCAGGAAGACAGGCACCGAGGCCTGCCAGAGCGGAGGTGGGTTCATCGCACGAGCGTAGCAGTCGGGCTCTCGCGCGGCGCCCTTGCATCGCGGCGCCCTCCCCGGCATGCTGCCGGCCATGACCCCCGCCTCCCACCGCGCCCAGCTCGTCGGCATGCTCGCCGAGGCCGCCGAGATCGAGCACTGCCTGATGTGCACCTACCTCTATGCGGCGTTCTCGCTGAAGCAGCACGCCGACGAGGGGCTCGAGCCCGACGAACTCGCCGCCGTGCAGCGCTGGCGCCGCGAGATCATCGCGATCGCCACCGACGAGATGCTGCACCTGGTGCTGGCCAACAACATCGCGGTCGCGATCGGCGCCCGCCCGCACTACCGGCGCTTCAATTTCCCGATCGCCGCGGGGCTGTTCCCGGCCGACATCGCGGTCGAGCTCGCACCGTTCGACGAGGCCACGCTCGACCACTTCGTCTACCTCGAGCGGCCGGCCGACGTGGCCGAGCGCGACGGCACGCGCTACGAGAAGACCAGCTACCACCGCCGCTCGGTCGCCGGCCGGCTGTCGATGCTGCCGGACGACTACACCACCGTCGGCGAGCTGTACGAATCGATCGCCGAGAGCTGCGAGCTGCTGGTGCAGCACAGCGGCGAGGCGAAGGTGTTCATCGGGCCGCGGGCCGCGCAGTTGGCCATGCAGGATTTCCGCCTGCCCGGACTGATGACCGTCGGCACGCTGGCCGAGGCGCGCCAGGCCGTCGATTTCATCGTGCAACAGGGCGAAGGCTCGCGCGAGAGCAAGAGCGGCTCGCACTACGCGCGCTTCTGCGCGATCCGCAGCGAATGGCAGGGCCTGAAGGCGCGCCGCCCGGGCTTCGAGCCGGCCCGCCCGGCGGCGCGCAACCCGGTGATGCGCAACCCGGTCGTCAGCGGGCTGCGGGTGCACGTCACCGCCGAGCCGGCTGCCACGCTGCTCGACGTCGCCAACGTCTGCTACGAGCTGATGCTGCGCCTGCTGTCGGCGCTCGCCGACGTGACGCCACGCTCCGAGACCGCCACCGCGCGCCGGCGCGAAATGACCGACCAGACGCTCGCGCTGATGCACATGCTCGGCGACATGGGCAGCGCGCTGTCGGCGTTGCCGGCCAGCGACAAGCACCCTGGTGTCAATGCCGGCATGACCTTCACCGCGTCCCGCACCGTGCTGACCTACCTGTCGGTCGAGACCGCGACGCTGGTGCTCGCCGAGCGCTGCGGCTGCGTCGCCGACCGGCTGGCCTCGATGGCCGCCCAACCCGGCGCGCAGCCGTGGCTCGCCCGGCATGCGCAGGCGATGCGGCGCTTCTCCAATTACTGGTCGGCCGACCATGACGCGCATTGGCCGGCCATCGCGGGCCAAGCCGCGACCGCTGTGCCACCGGTGGCCCCGCCGCCCGTCACCGCCGCCTCACCCGCGCCGGCCGAGCCCCGCGCCGCCCCGAAACCACCCGACGAAGCCCGCGGCCGCGACGTGCTGCTGCGCTTCGACACGCAGCGCTGCATCCACGCGCGGCACTGCGTGCTCGGCGAGCCCGAGGTCTTCCTCGCGAACACGCCCGGCGACTGGCTCTACCCCGACAAGGCCACGCCCGAGCGCATCGCGATCGTCGCCCACACCTGCCCGTCCGGCGCGGTCACCTACGAGCGGTTGGACGGCGGCCCGGCCGAGGCGGCACCGCTCGTCAACACCGTGCGGCTGCGCGAGAACGGCCCGCTCGCCTTCCATGCCGAGATGGCGCTGGCGGCCCCGCCGAACGGCGGCTCGTCGCTGCGTGCCACGCTGTGCCGCTGCGGCCAGTCGGCCAACAAGCCGTTCTGCGACGGCTCGCACAACGCCGCCGGCTTCAAGGCGAGCGGCGAGCCGCCGACGCGCGAATCGCAGCCGCTCGCGGTGCGCAACGGCACGCTGCGCGTCGACCCGCTGCGCAACGGGCCGCTCGAGGTCAGCGGCAACCTGGAGCTGTGCGCCGGCACCGGCCGCACCGTCGACCGCCTCACCAGCACGCGGCTGTGCCGCTGCGGCCAGTCGCAGAACAAGCCGTTCTGCGACAACTCGCATGCGGTGGTCGGCTTCGTGGCCGACGGCGTCTGACGGCCGCGCGATGGCGTTCCGGAACAACTACCCCGGCTTCGAACCGAAAAGCCTGGCCGACGTGCTGCGCTGGCGCTGGGCGGCGCACCGCAACGGCGTTCCGCGGCCGCCGCGCGGGCCGATCCCGCAGGTCGCGCCCGATCTTGCGTTCCTGCAGGCCAATGCGCGCGCCGCTGCGGCGATGCGCCCCACCGTCACGTGGATCGGCCACGCGACCGTGCTGGCGCAGCTGGGCGGCCTGAACCTGCTGACCGACCCGGTCTTCTCCGAGCGCGCATCGCCGCTGCCGTTCGCCGGGCCGAAACGCCACCTGCCACCCGGTGTCGCGCTCGCCGACCTGCCGCACATCGACGTCGTGCTGGCCTCGCACAACCACTACGACCACCTCGATGCCGCATCGGTCGATGCACTGCAGCGCCAGCCGGGCGGCCCGCCGCTGTTCATCGTGCCGCTGGGCGTGAAGGCCTGGCTCGCCGGGCGCGGCATCGCGAACGCGGTCGAGCTGGACTGGTGGACTTCGTACACGGTGCCGGCACCGGCCGGCCCGGTCGAGGTGACGCTGGTGCCGGCCCAGCACTGGTCGGGCCGGGGCCTCGCCGACCGGATGAAGACGCTGTGGGGCGGCTTCGCGGTGTTCGCGCCCGACTGCCACCTGTTCTACGCCGGCGACACCGCGTACTCGCGCGACTTCATCGACATCCAGGCGCGCTTCGCCGCGCGCCAGTCCGCGGCGAACGGCGGCGGCTTCGACATCGCGCTGCTGCCGATCGGCGCCTACGAGCCGCGCTGGTTCATGGCGCCGCAGCATGTCGACGTCGAGGAGGCGATCCGCATCCACCGCGACCTGCGCGCCAAGCGCTCGCTGGGCGTGCACTGGGGCACCTTCCAGCTGTCCGACGAAGCGCTCGACGATCCGCCGCTGGCGCTGCTGGAGCAACGCAAGCTGCAGGCGCTGTCCGACGAAGAATTCTTCGTGCTCGCGATCGGCGAGACGCGACAATTCCCGCCTCGTTGAGCTTGCGGAGGATCTGCCATGTGGATGACCATCGCCCTCGTCGTGCTGCTGCTGATCGCCGCGGTGCTGCTGTTCGCGACGACCCGGCCCGACAGCTTCCGCGTCGAGCGCTCGCTCGCGATCAAGGCGCCGCCGGACAGGATCTTCCCGCTGCTCGACGACTTCCACCGCTGGCCCGAGTGGTCGCCGTGGGAGAAGCTCGACCCGGCGCTGGTGCGCACGCACAGCGGCCCGGCGCGCGGCGTCGGCGCCGTCTACGAATGGCGCGGCAACGCAAAGGTCGGCCAGGGCCGCATGGAGATCATGCAGAGCACGCCGGCCGCGGCGCTGGCGATCAAGCTCGATTTCATCAAGCCGTTCGAAGGCCACAACATCGCCGAGTTCACGCTGAAGCCGCAGGACGACGCAACCCTCGTGCACTGGGCGATGCACGGCCCGACGCCCTATGTGTCGAAGCTGATGGGCCTGTTCATGAGCATGGACACGCTGATCGGGCGCGACTTCGAAGCCGGGCTCGCGAACCTGAAGGCGGCGGCCGAGAAGGCGTAGCAGGCGTTCGAAACGAATGAATCAATCGGGGCCGGCGCACGACACGGCGCCGATACCTGCCCCGCGCATCCTGACGGCTCCGATCCGCTGGAGAAGTCATGAAAGCGCCCCAACCCCACCCCGGCCGCCTGGTTGCCCGAACGCAAGGCGACGGGCCGGTCGTGCTGTGCCTGCACTCGTCGACCGGCACGCATGCGCAATGGAACGGCCTGGCCGATGCGCTGAGCGGGCGCTGGCAGGTCGTCGCCCCCGACCTGCACGGCCACGGCCGCAGCCCGGTGTGGCCGACGGCCGTGCTGAACACGCTGCACATCGACGCGAACGCGGTCACCCAGCTCGTGCAGCCGGCCTGGGGGCTGGTGCGGCGCGGCATCCACCTGGTCGGCCACTCGTACGGCGCCGCCGTCGCGATGCAGATCGCGCTGCGCCACCCGCAGTGGGTGCACTCGCTGACGCTGTACGAGCCCGTCGCGGTCGGCATCATCCGCCGCCTGGCACCGCAGGATGCATCGCTCGATGAAGTGCGCGAGATCGCATCGCGCGTGGCTGCGTTGCTGGACCAGGGCGACGCGCTGGCCGCGGCGCGCGCGTTCACGAGCTACTGGGGCGGCGATGCGGCCTGGGACGGCCTGGGCACGGCGCGCCGCGAGGCCATCGCGTCGCGCATGCCGGTGGTGCCGCGCCACTTCGATGCGCTGTTCGCCGCGACCTGGGGCCAGCAGGCGCTGTCGCGACTGACGATGCCGATGCTGCTGATCCACGGGCAGCAC
This sequence comes from Rhizobacter sp. P2_H3, assembly GCF_056403355.1. Classification (NCBI taxonomy): domain Bacteria; kingdom Pseudomonadati; phylum Pseudomonadota; class Betaproteobacteria; order Burkholderiales; family Sphaerotilaceae; genus Rhizobacter; species Rhizobacter sp. P2_H3. Next base: position 11,116 of record NZ_JBFUFQ010000181.1, read on the forward strand.
ACGCGCGCGCCGGCGCGCCGCATCGTCGAGCTGCTGGCGCAGGCGCTGCCGCAGGCGCAGCACTGCGAGCTGGCCGGCGCAGGGCACCTCGGGCCGATGACGCACGCGGCCAGCGTCGTGCGCTGGATGGCGACCCACCTCGACCCGGTGGCGGCCGCGCGGCTGGAGCTCGGCAGCGATCTGCAGCCGCAAGCGGCCTGACGCGCGCATCGAGACAAGCCCGGGGGCGGCCGCGGCAGGCGATGCCTAAACTGCCGGGCCATGAACACGACGCTGCACACCACCGACGGCCTGCGCCTGCACCTCTCGCACCATCCGGCCGGCACCGCGGCGCATGGCGTCGTCGTGCTGGTGCACGGCCTGGGCGAGCACCTGGGCCGCTACGCGCATGTGATCGCGCACCTGAACGGCTGGGGCTGGCATGTGCTGGCCTACGACCAGCGCGGCCACGGACGCAGTGAGGGCGCCCGCGGCCGGCTCGCCACCGACCACGACCTGCTGGACGACCTGTCGCACGTGATCGATGCAGCCCGCACCGCGCACCGCGGCCCGCTGGTGCTGCTCGGCCACAGCATGGGCGGGCTGGTCGTCTCGCGCTTCGCCGCCGACACGAAGGCGCCGTGGTGGCGCCCGGTCGACGGCCTGGTGATGTCGTCGCCGGCGCTCGACCCCGGCATGAACGGGGTGCAGAAGCTGCTGCTCGCGCTGCTCGGCCCGATCGCCCCGTCGCTCGCGGTCGGCAACGGGCTGAAGCCGGCGTGGATCTCGCGCGACCCGGCCGTCGTCGCGGCCTACGCCGCCGACCCGCTGGTGCACGACCGCGTGACGCCGCGGCTGGTGCGCTTCATCGTCGACGGCGGCGAATGGGTGCGCGCCCGCGCGGCCGCGTGGACGCTGCCGACGCTGCTGCTGTACGC
>NZ_JBFUFQ010000182.1:0-12010 GCF_056403355.1 Rhizobacter sp. P2_H3
GTGCTTGCGAATGAGTGGTGCAGATCTTGTCTCGACCCTGATATTAGAAAGTCTTTGACTCTAGCGATTGGAGCCGAGGCCGACGGCGGAAAGTAGATTACCTGGAACAAGTGCCGTTTACATCGCTCGGCGCGTAAGCATGCTACTGATACAGCAGCGCCGCCATCAGCCTCGTGGGCAGCGCGGAGCGTCCCGTCGTCAACACGAACTGCGAGCCCCACTCGTCGGCGAACGACTGCCAGTTGATCAGCCCAGTCAGCCGCACAAGTCGTGCCGCTGATTGATCAGGTTGCCCAGCGCCGCTCGGAACAGGTCGTGATTGCTGCGCTCTTGTCTCGCCTTTAGCCAATTCAAACCTCATCTCTCTTTGCAAGGATTCGATATTCATTCGACCTGAATCTTGCAATTCAATCCACTGTCTGCCGTGCTACAGCCCAGTGCTCTTGGGGCTTGGCGCGTTGTTCGGGGCGGACTAAAGATTAAGTTCCAACCGCGCCGTCTCAATACAGCGAAGATCAATGCCATCGTCCTTCAACTGCTTACACACGACGCCGCGGCCCTTTCGAAAATAGTCGCATTTATTCGGCATTGCCTTCTGCGCCGGGTCATAAAAATCAATGTCCTCAGCCACAAGACATGGCCTATTGCGATGGCAAATTACAACGAGTCCGTGCGCGGTTTTTATATACCAGATATCTTTTCCACTTGGAAATCCGATCTTCCTATATCGCTTTGCAAGTTGAGGATCTATTGACGGATCCACTTCATACAACTTTCCTTCTGCGAAGGCGTGCGCGAGCCATGTAGAAAACCATTCAGGAGCGAACTTAATCAAATCTCGCCACTCCGATTGAATGTGCCCCCCCGAATCCAAAAACGCGACCACTTCCACTCCGAGGCCGTTAAACAGCGGCGACGGTGAGGCAGTACGTTCCACATTCTCTTCGCCGAGAATTTCTTCTCGTGCAAACGCCAAAAATACATTCGCATCAATGACAAGTGATCGCATGCTGCCCTCCTAGAGTTCGAGGCCCAACTGCTCAAACCGGATCTTTGCGAGCCGCTTTGACTCTTCCAGCTTCTCCGGAAAAAATCCTTTTGGCCAAGGCCTCTTGAACTGCCCTTTCTTGTCGATATCAATTATTGTTATTTCATCATCATGCGCGGCTTCGCCGTCTGATTGATTATTACAGACATAGAATAATCTTATATCTCCCTCATTAATTAACCCACTTGCCACGTGTTGCTGAAGTCGCAATATAAGGTGCTCGCTATGGGTCTCCACCAAGACTTGTGTAGTTTGCTCATAGAGCTCCAGCAAATAGTCACCAAGTTCCGCCTGCGCTTTCGGATGCAGATGAAGCTCTGGCTGCTCGACAAAATATGTGGAATCCGGCCCGAGCGCGTAGCCCCCAGCGAGAAATGGCAATACTTGACTATGCCCGAAACCAACGTCCGCGATATTCTGATCCTCCTTCGTGAAGAAATTTTGTATGCGAATTTCAAAGTGTCGATCGGAGATTGGTGCCAAGGATGCCTTCTTCGCCATCTCCGCCTTCTGCAACCATGCATTGATGCGATCCTGTAACTGAAGGGGTTTGCCGTCACTATCTTTTTCGCGATCTCGTCTACGATCCCGCGTAGCGAGAATAGAGGTCAGATTTTCACCACCGCTTCCGATACGCCTACTACGTTCCCCCGTAAAGAGATATGTCCTCGCCGGAGCCGTTCGCAGCGGTCCTAAATAGTCAGTCCGAGCGATAACGGCCGACAACCGGGACCAAATTCTAACCAGCTTCCTTATTATCTCACTGTCTGCACTTCGATTGAAATCCTCGATGAATTCCCCATAAGCACCCTTTCTATCCCTGTCGAAGACACCTAGGCGAGAACTCACAGGAACAGGGTAGAAATGCCTGAAGCGAAACTCTCTTGAAATGACATTCTTGAGAGTAGATGGAATTACGCAATCACCAATCTTTTCAACAAGGTAGCGCCGGCCCTCGCGAGAATACTGAAGAGAAATAAGATGCCCTCCGTCCAAATCAATCTGGACCCTCTGTGCAAATATTTCGCGATCCTCTTGGCTATACTTGAATGTGGCGTTGAATGTCACGACACTTATTGCCTGATCCCCGGGAGTTACACCACTTAATTCGACGTCAAAACATATCTCCAACGGCCGCCCGCGATGATTCCTATAAATCAAATCCCTAAATGTCCCGAAATCCCCAAATGGACCATTCAACAGAAGCGATACTTGATCATCGTAGCTATCGAGCGTTTGACAGACCAAGCGAAATGCAGCCATCAAGGATGACTTGCCAGAATTATTTGGTCCGACAATTATGTTCAGGCGCCTCAGCGCTATATCTGCGTGCTGGAATCTCTTGAAATTCCCGAGCTTCAGCCTTGTAAACATAACTCCCTCCTGTCAGGCATTTTTGCGAAAGACTGAGCAAGACAGACGCTGTTGCACAGTTCTTCGTTAACTCTACATCCACGCGAAGATTGCGGGAAGTGGCGTCTTCCTTCAATGCGACCTAGAAATCGCCTAGGATGCTCACCACCATATGCAAATAGAGCCAATGCATTCCTTCGTCAATAGGGATCTCACGCCTCAGCTCAAATCAGAAGAATCATTTCGTGCAGTCCATCTTTGGGGCACAGCCTCTAGCGCGCACTCGTGCGCAGGGCAGCATTTGCCTGCAGTCACCTATGCGCCCTCATATGTTGCGTCAGCACCGCTGTACTATGAACTACTTCACCTTAGACCTCAGCGACAACTCCGAAGGCATCTCCACCTTGGAGGCCCTCGCCTCCACCACCGCCGACCACCACCCCGCTGCGTTGGCCGAAGCCCAACAACTCCTCGACTGGGCATGGCTCCGCTTCCCGCACACGCACGGTCCGGCGGATGAGGGCATGGACTGGGATCACGACCTGCAGGTGAACGTCGAAGACGGCGGGTGGCATGCGATCACGCTGACCATCACCGGGACGCAGCGCTTCATCGACGAGTTCATCGAGACGTTTGGCGACCCGAGGGATTGACGGGAAGTCGTCCCCGGAGGCAGTGATACATTCCCCTCGCCTGCCACATCGCAGGCCGGGTTTGACAGCCCGAACACACAGGCGCGCAGCCGCTACAGCGGCTTTTTTTGCGCGTCACACACCTATGCCTCTCCAAGATTTTGGGCGGCCCGGGTGGGGGAGCCTTCGGGCTCGCCGGTTCCTGTGTTCCGGTCTGTCAACCCTGCTTTGGGCCGCCACCCGTGTTTGACAGCGTGGGTAGTGGCTTTACTCGAACCGCAACACAGGAGCCCTTCACATGGCTGGTACCCCCGTCGGCGCCTCCCGCACGCCGACCTTTCCCGCTTCTTCACCGCAGTCCGACCAAGCGGGTTCTCCCTCCCCCGCCTCCGGCCCCGAGTCCGAGCCGGAGCCCGAGCCACCACCCCCCGCCCCACCCGAGCGCCGCGTCCACTACCGCTTCCAGCACCACTGCCACCCCTCCCCGATCGACAGCGTCGAGTTCACGCTGAAGGCCGGCCTGGTGCATCGCCTGCTGGAGCACGTCATCGATGTCAGTGACGGCGTCGCCGCGTGGCTCGAGGTCGATGAGCGCGAGCGCCCCAAGCCCCCGCCCGACGAGGTGCCGCCTGCCGTCCATCGCGCGCAAGACACCGCGATGCGCGGCCTGTGCGTCGCCGCGCTCGAACTCATCGGCGATCAGTCCCGCCGCCTCACCGGCTGGGTCTGCGAGCAGCAGTTCCACGCCCCCGAGTTCGGCGTGATGCCGCCGCGGCGGCGCAGGCCGCCGGCGCAGCAGGGCTGACGGCGCCAAGGTGCTGCCCAGGTTCGGGCGGCACCTGCGTGCATGCCCCTGCATGCCCCGCTACCATGCCGCACCCGGAGCCCCCATGCCCCTGCTGATCATTGCCTTCGCGCTGCTGCTGTCCCAGGTTTCTCCGATACCGATGCTGCTCGACGCAGGCGGCGTGCGCCGCTTGCCGGCAGGCTTCGACTGGCTGGTCACCCTGGTGCCCAGCTACGGCATCCCGCTGCTGGTGTCGTGGTGGTCGTTGCGCAAGCTCAACGTGCGGCCCTTCATCGCCAAGCTGCCGCAAGGGCTGCGCCTGTTGAGGATCGGCATGACCATGTTCCTCCTCTGCTGCCTGCTCGCCGCCGCGCGCGGCGCCCTCCTCGATTTCCTTTCCCTCCGCGTCGAAGTGCTCCTGGTGTTGTTCCAGCTGACGACCCGGGCCTACCTGGTCGCAGGGGTGCTCACGGCTCTCTGTGTCGAGCTTCCCAGGGCCAAACTTGGAGCGATGGTTCACCCATGCCCCTCTTGATCCTGGCCCTCGGGCTGTTTCTCATCGAGTTCTTTCCGTTCTCGCTGCTCGCAGTGGGTTCGTCATGGTTCCGGTTCACGCGGCAGGTCGGGGGCCTCACCAGCCTCTTCATCGTGTACGCCATACCGTTTGTGGCCGCGTGGCTCATCCTGGGCTGGCTCAGGATCGAGCCCTGCGTGGCACAGCTCAAACAGGGCCGCCGGCTGATGCTGGTCGGGCTGGCGGTGTATGGCCTCTACCTGCTTCTCGGGGCAGACCTGCTGAGCGCCATCCCCTTCCGAGGCCCTGCCCCCGTGCCGCAAGCCCCGCACTGGACAGGGCTGGTCGCCAAGCTGCCCCTCTTCGCCGGGCTGGCCCTCGCCATCGGCAAGGAGTTCCCGCAGGCCTGGGTGGCAGCGCAGCTGCGGGCGGGTTCAGGCTCGGGCATCTGCCCCCGCTCGCCGGGAATGATTGCTGGTCGGCAGCAAGATCACCCAAGACCGCCTTGCCACCGAGCTGGCCATGTTTCGCGTGGCCGTGCGGCCCAGCCTGGGCTCGCGGGTGCACCTCGCGCAACTGATCGACGACAGGCAGGTGGGATTGCAGGCCCCCAGCCCTGACTTCACGGAATGGCTCCAGGGCCTGGCCGGCCAGCGGACAGCCCCCACGGGCACCCCCGGCTCCAGCCAGCAGGTGGTGCTGGCCTTCCTGTTGCGTTCCTGGCTCGCGCACAGCGGCCCGCTGAGCACCACGGCCATCCAGTCCGCGGTGGGTGCCAGCTACCCCACCRTGGCCAAGGTACTGAAGCAGTTGGAAGCCGCGGGAACCCTCTCCAGAACCCCGGACCGGCGCATCGAGATGCGTGCCCCGTCCCTCTTGCAGTGGCGCAACTGGATTGCCGCCCAGGCCTCCACGCGCAAGACGATCCGCTTCGCTGATCCGGCTGGCACGGCTCGCTCCCCCGAGGCCATGGCGCAGCGGCTCTTCAAGCTCGGCAGCGATGACGTGGCGGTGGGTGGCGTGCTCGGTGCCAGGCATCACTTTGCGGGCTTGAACATCACCGGCAGCCTGCGGCTCGATCTCACCATGCACCGTGCCGCGCGGCTCGATGTCATCCGCAAGCTCGACGCCGGCCTCGTCGAAACGCAAGACCCGCAGGCCAAGGCCGTCGTGGTCGTGCATCGCGCGCACGGGCCGAACCTCGGGTTCGTCAAAGACGCCGCCGGCCTGTGGGCCGATCCGCTCGAGTGCCTGATCGATCTGCATGAGCTTGGGCTCGATGAGCGGGCCGACGAGATGCTCACTCACCTGATCGAGCAGCGAAGCCGATCGGCCGCATAAGCCCCTCAACTTGCAGTCATCCATCCCCCTGTGGCTTACTTCGCTGCCCTGAGTCGCCGTCCTGGGGGAACCGCATGAACCTGCTTCGCACCCGTGGGGGCCGTGTTGCCTTGCTGACCGGCCTGTTGCTCGCTCCACTGCTCGCCCTGTCGGCCTGCAACCGCAGCGAGCCTGCCGCCCCGGCTCCCTCCGCAGGCGGCACAACCAGCACGCCGGCATCACCCGTCACGCCACCCCCAGGCGACGCCGCAGCCTCCGCCATCGGCGGCGGCCCGGCCGGCGGCACCGCCATCGGCGGCATGGAAGCCCACCCCACCGAAGCCAAGCCCGGCACCGGCAGCGGCACGCCGGCCCCAACCGCCGGCGACGGCAGCGCACCCACCCCGGCCGCCGCAGCATCCCGATAGAAGAACCGCAGCGTGCCGCTCCAGATAGTGCGAACGCCATTGCACCCCCGCCCATTCCGCGCCAAGATCCGTCCGCCATCGCCTATCCCACGTTTCGCGCCCCGGCGCGTTCCCCGCAGGAGGCTCTTCATGGACATGAACCGAAGGCAGTTCTTCCGCGTCAGCGGAGCCGGGCTCGCCGCATCCAGCCTCGTCGCGCTGGGTTTCTCGCCGGCCACGGCCCTGGCCGAGACGCGCCAGTTCAAGCTCGCCCGCACCACCGAGACCCGCAACACCTGCCCGTACTGCTCGGTGGGCTGCGGCATCATCATGTACAGCCTGGGCGACAAGGCGAAGAACGTCGTCTCCGACATCATCCACATCGAGGGCGACCCCGATCACCCGGTCAACCGCGGCACGCTGTGCCCCAAGGGCGCCGGCCTGCTCGATTTCGTGCACAGCCCCAACCGCCTCAAGTACCCCGAGGTGCGCGAGGCCGGCAGCACCGAATGGAAGCGCGTCTCGTGGGACGAAGCCATGTCGCGCATCGCCACGCTGATGAAGGCCGACCGCGACGCCAACTTCACCCCCACCAACGCCGCCGGCCAGGTCGTCAACCGCTGGACCACCACCGGCATGCTCTGCGCATCGGCATCCAGCAATGAATCGGGCTACATCACGCACAAGGTGATGCGCTCGATGGGGTTGCTGGTCTTCGACAACCAGGCGCGCGTCTGACACGGACCGACGGTGGCCAGTCTGGCCCCGACGTTCGGACGCGGTGCGATGACCAACCACTGGGTGGACATCAAGAACGCCGACCTCGTGCTCATCATGGGCGGCAACGCCGCCGAAGCCCACCCCTGCGGCTTCAAGTGGGTCATCGAGGCCAAGCACCACAACAAGGCCCGGCTGGTCGTCGTCGACCCGCGCTTCACGCGCTCGGCGGCCATGGCCGACTACTACGCCCCCATCCGCGCCGGCAGCGACATCGCCTTCCTGGCCGGCGTCATCAACTACCTGATCAGCAACGACAAGCTGCAGAAGGAGTACGTGAAGGCGTACACCAACGCCTCGTTCATCGTCGGCGAGGCCTACGGCTTCCAGGACGGCATCTTCTCGGGTTACGACGAGGCCAAGCGCAGCTACAGCAACGCGAGCTGGGGCTACGAGCTCGACGAGCACGGCTTCGCCAAGACCGACCCCACGCTCGAGCACCCGCGCTGCGTGCTGCAGGTGATGAGGCGCCACTACGCGCGCTACACGCCCGAGCTGGTGAGCCGCATCACCGGCACGCCGAAGGACAAGTTCCTGAAGGTGTGCGAAATGATCGCGACCACCGCGGTGCCCCACCGCGCGATGACCATCATGTACGCGCTCGGCTGGACCCAGCACAGCCAGGGCTCGCAGATGATCCGCACCGCGGCCATCGTGCAGCTGCTGCTCGGCAACATCGGCATCGCCGGCGGCGGCATGAACGCGCTGCGCGGCCACAGCAACATCCAGGGCCTGACCGATCTCGGCCTGCTGTCGAACTCGCTGCCGGGCTACCTCTCGCTCGCCCGCGAGACCGAGCAAGACCTGGAGACCTACTACAAGACCCGGGCGCTGAAGCCGCTGCGCCCCAACCAGATGAGCTACTGGCAGAACTACCCGAAGTTCTTCGTCAGCCTGCAGAAATCGTGGTGGGGCGCCGCGGCCACGGCCGAGAACTCGTGGGCCTACCACTACCTGCCGAAGATCGACAAGGTCTACGACGTGCTGCAGGCCTTCGAGCTGATGAGCCAGGGCAAGCTCAACGGCTACATCTGCCAGGGCTTCAACCCGGTCGGCTCGTTCCCCAACAAGAAGAAGATCATCGAAGGGCTGTCGAAGCTGAAGTTCCTGGTGACGATCGATCCGCTCAACACCGAGACCTCGGAGTTCTGGAAGAACTTCGGCGAGTTCAACGACGTGAAGAGCGAGGCCATCCAGACCACCGTGTTCCGGCTGCCGTCGACCTGCTTCGCCGAAGAAGACGGCTCGCTGACCAACTCGGGCCGCTGGCTGCAGTGGCACTGGAAGGGCGCCGAGCCGCCGGGCGAGGCGCGCGGCGATCCGGAAATCATCGCCGACCTGTTCCACCGCATGCGCACCGCCTACGCGAAGGACGGCGGCGCCTTCCCCGACCCGATCGTCAAGCTGACCTGGCCGTACAAGATCCCGCACAGCCCGTCGGCCGATGAGCTGGCGATGGAATACAACGGCAAGGCCTTGGCCGACGTGCTGGCCCCGCCCGACCCCAAAGACCCGAAGGCGCCGCCCAAGGTGCTGGCGAAGGCGGGCGAGCAGCTCGCGGGCTTCGGCCTGCTGCGCGACGACGGCAGCACCGCGAGCGGCTGCTGGATCTACTGCGGCGCCTGGACGCAGGCCGGCAACCAGATGGCGCGCCGCGACAACAGCGACCCGTGGGGCATCGGCCAGACGCTGAACTGGGCCTGGGCCTGGCCGGCGAACCGGCGCATCCTCTACAACGCCGCATCGAGCGCGCCCGATGGCAAGCCCTGGGATGCGCGGCGCAAGCTGGTGCAGTGGAACGGCACCGCGTGGAGCGGCTCCGACGTGCCCGACATCCGCCCCGATGCCAACCCAGGCGACGCCGAACGCGTGCAGCCGTTCATCATGACGGCCGAAGGCGTCGCGCGGCTCTTCGCGCCGACCGGCATGGCCGAGGGGCCGCTGCCGGAGCACTACGAGCCGTTCGAATCGCCGCTGGCCGCCAACCCGATGCACCCGAACAACCCGAAGGCCCGCGCCAACCCCGCGGCCCGCGTGTTCAAGGGCGACCTCGAGATGATGGGCACGCCGAAGGACTTCCCGCTGGTGGCCACCAGCTACCGGCTGACCGAGCACTTCCACTACTGGACCAAGAACGTCGAGACCTCGGCCATCATCCAGCCGCAGCAGTTCGTCGAGATCGGCGAAGAGCTGGCCAAGGCGCGCGGCATCGCCAACGGCGACATGGTGAAGGTCTCGTCGAAGCGCGGCTCGATCAAGGCGGTGGCGCTGGTGAGCAAGCGCATTCCGCAGCTCGACGTCGACGGCCGCAAGGTCGACACGGTGGGCCTGCCCAACCACTGGGGCTTCGTGGGCCTGGCGAAGAAGGGCTACCTGGTGAACACGCTGACACCCTTCGTCGGCGATGCGAACACGCAGACGCCCGAGTACAAGTCGTTCACGGTCAACATCGAGAAGGCCTGAGCCATGAGTTCACTGCAATCTCTCGACATCGCCGCGCGCTCGGCCACCACCACGCCGAGCCCGCACGCGCGCACGACGACCGAGGTCGCGAAGCTGATCGACGTCTCCAGCTGCATCGGCTGCAAGGCCTGCCAGGTGGCGTGCATGCAATGGAACGACCTGCGCGACACCGTGGGGAACAACGTCGGCGTGTACGACAACCCGGCCGACCTGAGCGCCGAATCGTGGACGGTGATGCGCTTCTCCGAGGTGGAGACCAAGTCGCTCAACGAAGAGATGAAGCTCGAGTGGCTGATCCGCAAGGATGGCTGCATGCACTGCGACGACCCCGGCTGCCTGAAGGCCTGCCCGGCGCCCGGCGCGATCGTGAAGTACACGAACGGCATCGTCGACTTCATCGAGGAGAACTGCATCGGCTGCGGCAACTGCGTCACCGGCTGCCCGTTCGACGTGCCGCGCATCAGCAAGAAGGACAGCAAGGCCTACAAGTGCACGCTGTGCTCCGACCGCGTCAGCGTCGGCCTGGAGCCGGCCTGCGTGAAGGCCTGCCCGACCGGCGCGATCCACTTCGGCAGCAAGGAAGACATGCTCGAGTACGGCAGCGAGCGCATCGCCGACCTGAAGGAGCGCGGCTATGCGCAGGCCGCCGTGTACGACCCGCCCGGCGTCGGCGGCACGCACGTGATGTACGTGCTGCAGCACGGCGACAAGCCGCAGCTGTACCACGGGCTGCCGGCCAACCCGCAGATCAGCCCGTGGGTCTCGCTGTGGAAGGGCGCAGCCAAGCCACTGGCGCTGGCCGCGATGATCGGCGCCGCGGTGGTCGGCTTCTTCCACTACACGAAGGTCGGCCCCGTCGAGGAGCCGGTGGACGAGGAGGATCGGCCATGAAGCGTTTCATCCGGCGTTATGCCGACGGCACGCGCATGAACCACTGGGCGGTGGCGATGCTGTTCTTCTGCGCCGCGCTGTCGGGGCTCGCGTTCTTCCACCCGGCCCTCTACTTCCTGACGATGCTGTTCGGCGGCGGCCCGTGGACGCGCATCCTGCACCCGTTCTTCGGCGTGCTGATGGTGGCGGGCTTCGTGCTGCTGTTCGCCAAGGTGTGGCGCGACAACGCCTGGAAGCCGCGCGACACCGCGTGGCTGAAGGCGGCCCCGCACCTGATGAAGACCGGCCACGAGCACGGCATGCCGCCGGTCGAGAAGTACAACGGCGGCCAGAAGCTGGTGTTCTGGCTCTTCGGCATCAGCCTGCTGCTGCTGTTCATCACCGGCTTCGTGTTCTGGCAGCCGTGGTTCGCCAACTATTTCCCGATCCCGCTGCGCCGCATCGCGGTGGTGGTGCACGCGCTGTCGGCGGTGGTGCTGGTGCTCAGCGTGATCGTGCACGTGTACGCCGCGATCTGGGTCAAGGGAACGATGCGGGCGATGACCCGCGGCACCGTCACCGAGGCCTGGGCACGGCAGAATCACCCGCTCTGGTACCGAGAGATCACCGGCAAGGAATGATGTCGAGCCGACTGCTGTCACCCGAAGAGATCGCGGTGCAGGCGGGGCAGCAGGTGCCTTACCTGCGGCTGCCCGAGCGCGGCACCGTGTTCGCCGAGCGCGAGATGCGGCTGCGCCAGCTGGCCGCCGGCGGGCATGCGATGCGCGATTTCCTGCTGTTCATGGCCGAGCTGGCGCAGGCGCAGCACGGGCTGCTGCAGGCGTACCCGGCCGTTGCGCTGCCCGATGCGGCGGCGCTCGATGCCGCATCGCGGGCCGGCCTGCCGCCGCTGCCGGCCGAGCACTGGCCGCGCGATGCCGCCTGGCGTGAGGGCCTGCGCCGGCTGCTCGATGCGCTGCTGCCGCGCCTGGCGGGCAGCCCCGCGCTGGCCGCCGTGCAGGCGTTGCAGGACACCCATGCCGGCGACGATGCCTGGCTCGACCAGCAGGCCGACCGCCTGCTGACCGGCGTGATGCTGGGGCTGGACCTGGCCGCCGCCCCGCTGGTGGCCGCGGCGCTGCAGGTGTACTGGACGCAGCTCGTGCTCGCGACGCAGGCGGCGCGCGGTGCCGACCGCCTGCCGCCCTTCGGCCGCACCGACGATGCCACGCTGTGCCCGTGCTGCGGCAGCCGGCCGGTGGCCAGCATCTCGCGCATCGGCGGCAGCGATGCCGGCTTCCGCTACCTGCAGTGCGCGCTGTGCGCCGCGCAGTGGCACATGGTGCGCATCAAGTGCACGCACTGCCTCGGCACCCAGGGCATCCACTACCAGTCGCCGCAGCGCGTGGGCACCGAGGCCCGCGAGGCCAAGCCGGCCACCGAGGCCGAGACCTGCGACGCCTGCGGCCACTACCTGAAGATCGTGCACATGGAGCGCGATGTGAATGTCGAGCCGGTCGCCGACGACCTCGGCTCGGTGACGCTCGACCTGCTGGTCAGCGAGGCCGGGTTCCGGCGGCACGGCATCAACCTGATGCTGCTGTTCGGCGACGACGGCACTGACGACGGCGTTGACGACGGCGGGGGAGGCTGATGGAGCGGCCCGAGACGTCCGTGGTTCACGGCGGCGGGTCGCAGGAGGCACGGCCCCAGGACCTGCCCTCGATCGACAAGCTGCTGCGCAGCGACGCCACGCGCGCGCTGCTCGACGCGCATGGCCACTCGCTGGTGGCCGGCGAGGCACGCGCGCTGTTGGAAGGCCTGCGCGCGCAGGCGGTG
>NZ_JBFUFQ010000183.1:0-12010 GCF_056403355.1 Rhizobacter sp. P2_H3
GCTCGGGCCGCGTGTTTCCCACCGACATGAAGGCGGCACCGCTGCTGCGCGCGTGGCTGCAGCGCTTGCGCGCGGCCGGCGTGCGCTTCCACATGCGGCAGCGCTGGCTGGGCTGGGCCGACGATGGCGCGCTGCGCTTCGCATCGGCCGGTGGCGAGCACGCCGTGCGCGCCGATGCGGTGCTGCTGGCGCTGGGCGGCGCGAGCTGGTCGCGGCTCGGCTCCGACGGCGCCTGGGTGCCGTGGCTCGCGCAACGCGCGGTCGACGTGGCGCCGCTGCAGCCGTCGAACTGCGGCTTCGACGTGGCGACAGCGTGGAGCGAGCATTTCCGCAGCCGCTTCGCCGGCGAGCCGCTGAAGTCGGTGGCGATCGCGCTCGACGATGGCTGGCGGCAGCCCGGCGAGTTCGTCGTCACGCAGACCGGCGTCGAAGGCAGCCTGGTGTATGCCGCGTCGGCACGGCTGCGCGACGCCATCGCCGCGCGGGGCCAGGCGAGCTTCGCGCTCGACCTGCTGCCGGCGCGCACGCTGGAATGGGTGGAAGCCGAGCTCGCGCACCCGCGCGGGCCGCGTTCGCTGTCGACGCACCTGAAGACACGCCTCGGCCTGCACGGCGTGAAGGCAAGCCTGCTGCACGAGCTGGTGCCGAAGGCGGAGATGGCCGACGTGCAGCGCCTGGCCGCGCACATCAAGGGCCTGCGCATCGTGCTCGGCGCGGCGCGGCCGATCGACGAGGCGATCAGCAGCGCCGGTGGCGTGCGTGCCGCGGCTCTGGATGAATCGCTGATGCTGCGCGCACTGCCGGGCGTGTTCGTCGCCGGCGAGATGCTCGACTGGGAAGCGCCGACCGGCGGCTACCTGCTGACCGCGACGATGGCGAGCGCGCGCGTGGCGGCGCAGGGCGCGCTCGACTGGCTCGCGAGCGCGCGCCCGGCCTGAGCGAGGGGCTCAGCGCAGGTCCGGCGTGCCGGCTGCACCGGCCATGCGGGCCTGTGTCTCCCAGCGGCGCGCCGCGTCCAGCACCGAGGCGAAGGCCTCGCCGTCCTCCAGCAGCGCCTTCTTGGTCGCCGCATCCAGCGGGTTCTCGATGCCGGTCTCGTCGCGCGGCATGCGGTCCTCGCGCACCGCCTTCAGCAGCCGCCCGATCTCGCCGGCGGCATGCGCCGGCGTCTGCAACAGCACCAGGCGCTTGCTCTTGCCCGGGTTGCTCGGCACGTGGCACGAATCGCATTCGCCCTGGCGCAAGCGCAGCGCGAGCCGCTTGTACGAGCCCTCGAGCTGGCCCAGGTAGGGGTTGTCGGCGCGGTACAGGCCGTCGAAGAGCGTGGCCTTCGGCTGCGTCCGGCCCTGCGCATCCATCCACATCCACTGGCCGCTGAAGTCCGTCGGTGCCGGCATCCTCTTCACCACGGTGACCGGCGGCTGCGTGCCGTGCACCGTGAACTGCGCCGCCTTCACGCGCCCGCGCATCGGCTCCCACCACAGCAGCACCTCGTTGGCGCCCTGGTACATCGCCCACTTCTCGGCGTCGTGCCAGAACGGGTACGGAAACTGCCCCGGCGCGAGCCGGTTGCGGAAGGCGGTCGCGAAGCGCAGCTGGAACAGCCCTTCGGAGGCGACATAGCGCACGCTGTGCTGCCCGTCGAACATGAACAGCGGCATGTAGAGCCCGGTCAGCACGTCGGGCGCGAACTGCGTCAACGAGCTGGCCTGCAGCGACAGCGCCGGATCGCGCTGGCGGCCCCACAGCACGATCCCGTCCAGCGAATCGCGCAATGCCGCATCGCCGAACAGCCCGCGCCGGCACTGCTCGAAGGCCGGCTGGTCGCCGGTGCCGGCCACCGGGCAATGGCGCGTGAAGGCGCCGGCGATCTCGGCGGCCGCGGCGCGCGCCTGGGCCCACTGTTGCGTGCTCGGCTCGCTGCCGGCGGCCCAGGCCGGCAGGCCGGCGAACCAGAGCGCGAGCCAGGCCGGCCCGCGTGTCCAGGATGCAGCCATGAGGGATCCTCCTTCGGGGTTCAGCCGACGATGCGGCCGTAGCGGTCGATCACCACCATTTCCACGTACTGCGAGCCATGCGGGTTGTCGGGCGCATAGGCGAGGCGGTAGCCGCCCAGGTCGGTGCGCAGCGACGACAGGGCGTCGCGCATCCGGCCGCGTGTCGCGCCGCCGGCCTTGACGGCAGCGCGCGCCGCCTCGACCGCGACGCGCCCGGCGATGTAGCCCTCCAGCGTCGTGACGCCCAGCGCAGCACCGCTGCCCAGCGCGGCCAGGTCGCTCTTGCACTGGCCGACCACGCCGACGCCCAGCGCCGACGGCCGCGGCACCACCAGGCTCATCACCACGCTGCGCCGCGTCGCGACCACGCCGTCGATCAGGTCCTGGCCGGCGAACGACGATGAGAAATGCATGCCCGGGTACGCGCCGTTGTGCATGTGCTCGATGATCGACAGCACCGGCGCGGCATTGGTGGTGAACATCACGCAATCGAGCCGCTGCGCCAGCAGCTGCTGCGCCACCGGCATCAGCGAGCCGGCGTTGCGGTCGATCGGCACGACGGCAACCGGCTGCACGCCGAGCCGGCCCAGCGCGTCCTCCATCGCCAGCAGGTTGGCCTTCGAGGTGTCCTTCAGGTGCACGTAGCCGATGCGCTTGAAGCCGAACTCCTTCGCGTAGCCGACCATGCGCCGGTACTCCACGTCGTAGCCGGCGCGCACGTGCACCGCGCCGGACGATGCCGCGCTGCGGATGCCCATGTTGCCGCTGGCCGTGCCGATCAGCGCGATCTGGTTCTTCTCGACCTGCGGCATGCAGGCCTCGGCCGCCGCGCCGCTGGTCAGGCCGACCAGCGCTGCGGCGCCGTCGCCGATCAGCTTCTGCACGTTGGCGATGCAGCGGTCCTTGGTGCCGCCGTCGTCGAGCACCTGCAGCTCGAAGCGCGGGCCCTTGGGGTCGGCCCGGTTGGCGGCGGCGAATGCGGCGAGGATGCCGTCGCGCACGTCGGCGCCGTAGCGCGCCTGGGCGCCGGTGAGCGATGCGCTCTGGCCCAGCGTGACGACGGTGTTGGAGGCGAATGCAAGGCGCGGGAAGCCCGCGCAGGCGGCAGCGCCGCCCAGCAAGAGGTCACGGCGTTTCATGCGGTGCCCCTTCAGCCGACGAGACGGCCGTAGCGGTCGATCGCGATCAGGTCGACATAGCGCGAGCCGTGCGTGGTGCCGGCGAACTCGACCTTGTAGCCGCCCAGGTCGCTGCGCAGGCCGGCCAGCGAATCCTTCATGCGCGCGCGGTTCAGCGTGCCGGCCTTCGCCGCCGCCAGTGCCGCCTCGACTGCGATGCGCCCGCTGATGTAGCCCTCGAGCGTCGTGATGCCCAGCCGTGCGCCGTTGTTCAGCAGGGCCAGGTCGCGCTGGCATTGCGCGACCACGTTGACGCCCATCTGCGTCGGCCGCGGCACCACCATGCTCATCACGCAGCTCTGCTTGCGCGAGGTCAGCGTGTCGATCAGGTCCTGCCCCGCGAAGGACGAGGCGTAGAACAGGCCGGCGTACTTGCCGCGCACCAGGTGGTCGATGATCTTGCCGACCGGTCCCGCATTGGCGGTGAACAGCACGCAGTCGAGGCGCGCGGCCAGCAGCTCGTTGGCGACGCCGTCGAACGACGTGGCGTTGCGGTCGATGCCGATCGACACCTTGGGCTGGATGGACAGCGCCGACAGCGCGGCGTTCATCGCCTCCATGTTGGCCTTCGAGGTGTCGTTCAGGTAGACGACCCCGATGCGCTGCATGCCGAAATCCTTGACGTAGCCGACCATGCGCTTGTACTCGGCGTCGTAGCCGGCGCGTACGTGGAAGGCGCCGCTGACCTGGCTGCCGCGGATGCCCATGTTGCCGCTGGCGGTGCCGAGCATCGCGATCTGCGCATCCTCGATCACCGGCATGCAGGCTTCGGCGCCGGCACCGCTGGTCAGGCCGATCAGCGCGGTCGAGCCGCCCTCGACCAGCTGCATCACGTTCTTCATGCAGCGGCTGCGCACGCCGCCGTCGTCGAGCGTCTGCAGGTCGAAGTGAAGCCCGGTGGCGGCTTCAGTGGTGTTCGCCGCGGCGAAGGCGGCGGCGATGCCGTTCTGCACGTCGCGGCCGTAGCTGGCCTGGCCGCCGGTCAGCGACGCCGACTGGCCGAAGCTGATGGTTCGCGCCCCGGCGGCGCGCGACGCCGCGAACGGCAGGAGGGTCACGCCGGCAGCCCCGGAGGCGGCCAGCAACAGGTTTCTGCGCTTCATCTTCATCTCTCCCTGAGACCACGTCATGGCGACGTGATCGGGTTTCGACGCGATGAAGCGGCGGCTGAAGCTGGCGTTGCCCGGCCTTACCTTCGTAGCACTTGGTTTCGCGGCTTTAGGTAAAAGCGAGCTTGAAATTTCGGCGCGAGCTGACGTGAACAGGCGGATCAGCCGCCGCTGGCGACCGGCGCCTTCGGTTCGGCGCGCTTCGGGGCGCGTTCGGCAGTGCGGGTGTCGGAGGCGGCCGGTGCGTCGTGGCGCATCGTGCCGGCGAACTCGCCGCCCATCGGCAGCGTGCCTTGCGTGCGGGCCTCGATCAGCTCGGCGCGGACTTGCGCGCGGGTCTTCGGCGCGGCGGCGTCCTGGGCCATCGCGGCGGCGCTGCCCAGGGCGAGGGCGACGGTGACGAAATAGGTGAGGGTGGTGCGGTTCATGGTTCACTCCATCGGGTGGGTTCGACGGCGACCTGCTGTCGATGGGGTGGACTGTGGCGAGGCGGCGCCGCCGGCGGTATCGAGATGCGACGAAGGGTTCGTCGCCGTCGCGAACCGCCGGCGTTCCGGCGCGAACGGTCAGAAGCTGACTCGCACCCCCGTCTTCACCGACCTTCCCGGCAGCGGCGACAGATCCCGCACCGTCTGCACCGTCGACGCGCTGTATGCCAACTTGTCGCCCAGGTTGCCGAGCTTCAGGAACCACAGCGCGTCGCTGTTGCCGATCGAGAAGCGCCGCGCCAGCGAGGCGTTGACGATCGCATAGCCGTTCGTCGCCACGTCGGTCGCCGGCACGCGGTTCTGCTTCGCCGCACCGTCCACCTCCAGGCGCCCGCTCCACGGCCCGCTGTCGACGTCCAGCCCCACCAGCGCCCGCAGCGGCGCGACGCGCGGCAGCGCCTCGCCGGTGTCGAGGTTGGTCGCCCGCGTGTAGTCGAGCTTGCCGTCCAGCCCCAGCGTCCAGCCGTCCTGCCGCAGCAGCCGGTGCTTGCCGTTGATCTCGATGCCGTTCAGGCGTGCCCGCACCGCGCGGAACGCATACTCGGGGAACGACTCGGGGCCGTCATCGCCCTCGGCCTCGATCTGCTGCCCGGTTGCCTCCAGCGAGATGAAGCGCGAGAAGCGCGTGCTGAACGCGCCCAGCCGCAGCTCGTTGCCGTCGTCCTTCCACGCCAGCGCCACGTCGATGTTGTTGCCGCGCTCCACGCCCAGGTTCACGTCGCCGCGCTCGAATGCGCCGGTCGCCGCATGCACGCCGTTCGCATACAGCTCGAACGAGGTCGGCGCGCGCTCGGTGTAGCTCAGCGATCCGCTCAGCGACCAGGTCGGCGTCAGCTTGTAGACGTTCGCGAGCGACGCGCTGCGCACCGGGAAGCTGCGCGCATCCGCCGCGCCGAACTTCGGCTCGGCCGCATCGGCGGCATCGCCGTCCGACGTGATGCGCGCATGCTCCACGCGCAGCCCGGCGGTCAGCGTGCCGCCGCTCCAGGCCAGGTCCTCGAGCGCGAACAGCGCCTGGCGCTTCGTGCGCGTGCTCGGCACGAAGGCCTCGTCGCCCAGCGCGGAAAAGTCGAAATCCTCCACCTGCAGCCCGACCACGCCCTGCACCGGCCCGAGGGCCGCGTGCGTCGCCTCCACGCGCAGCTCGTTGCCGGCCGTCTTGAACGTGGTGCCGACCGCGCCGGTGCCGGTGTCGACCTCCTGGTGCTGGTAGCGGGTGTGGTTGAAGCTCGCGCGCAGGCCGGTGAACGGGCCGTCCAGCTGCTTCACCTCGCCGGCCACGCCGACGTGGTCGCGCTTCATGTCGATGTCGACGTCCGGCTCGGCCACCGCGCCGTAGGTGCTGCGGTAGGTGTCGACCGACAGGCCCAGGTAGCCGTGGTCGAAGAACACCGAGCCGCCGACCGCGCCGCCGTGCGTGTCGCTGGCCGACGCGCGCACGCGCTTCGTCTCCGGCTGGTCCTCGCCATCGGCGCGCGGCGTGAAGCTCGGCACGTGCAGGTCCGAGGTCTTGCGGCCGAAGGCGTCCACATGCAGCCCGAACTGGCCGTTGCCGGTCTCCAGCAGCGCCGCGCCGCCGCGTTCGGCATCGGCACCGCCCAGGCGCAGTTCGGCCGAGCCACTCAGCCCGTCCAGCCGGGTCGACGGGATGCGGTTGTCGAGCGCGTTGACCACGCCGCCCACCGCGCTGCCGCCGTACAGCAGCGCGCCCGGGCCGCGCAGCACCTCGATGCGGTCGACGATCAGCGGGTCGATCGGCACGGCGTGGTCGAAGCTCAGGCTCGACGCATCGAGCGAGCCGCCGGCATTGCTGAGCATGCGCACGCGGTCGCCGTCCAGGCCGCGGATCACCGGCCGGTTCGCGTTCGGGCCGAAATACGTCGATGAGACGCCCGGCGTGCCGTTCAGCGTCTCGCCGATCGAGCTGCCGCGGCGCAGCGTCAGCTCATCCCCGGTCAGCACCGAAACCGGCGCGGCGATCTCGCTGCGGCCGAGCGGGTTGCCGGTGATCACGACCTTGTCGAGCGTGGCGGGGGCACTGGCCGCCGCGGCGGGTGCAACGGCTGCGACCGGGGTGGATTGCGCGAAGGCGGCAGAAGAGAAAGCGAGCGAGATGGCCACGGACACGGCGTGGCGCTTCGAGACGAGCGAATGCATGGGAAGACTTCCGACAAAGCTGATGAAGCCGGGGCCGGCGTGCGCATGCACAGCCGGGCCCGGAGACGAACCTGGAAAGGCGGATCAGCTCAGGGAAGGGGGCCCGCGGGCGAGGAAGCCCGAGGACTGCGCGGCGATGTGCCAGCCGCGGTGCAGCGCCACCGGCGCCTGCGTGAACTCGACGGCCGCGAAGACCGGCGTCATGCCGTGCAGCGCGTCGCCATGGGTCAACTGGTCGTACACATCGCAATCGCCGCCGTGCTGGTGGCCGGCGAACAGCTTGGCGACCCAGCCCGAGTCGGCGGCCTTGGCCGTCACGCCGGCGGCCAGGGTGGCCGTGCCCGGTGTGCCCGGCACATGGCGCATGTGCGCGATGCCGTGCATCAGCCCCAGCGCCTGCGCGAGCACGAGCGACACGAGCAGCACGGCCGTGAGGGCGATGCGGCGCGAGGCACGGGTGAGGGCGAAGGGGCGGTGGGACATCGAAGACGGACGGCGCGAAGGCCGCGAGCATAGCAAACGGTGACAAATCCGCCCGGGCCCCCAGGGATGACCGTGTGGCAAACTCCGCCGCTTTCGTGCTTTGCCGCCCCGCTGCGGGCCCCCTCGTCTTGGACAAGATTCTTCTGCAGATCGCCGCCGAACTGAAGGTTCGGCCGGCGCAAGTGAATGCCGCGGTGCAACTGCTGGACGGCGGGGCGACGGTGCCCTTCATCGCCCGCTACCGCAAGGAAGCCACCGACAACCTCGACGACATCCAGTTGCGCGAGCTCGAATCCCGCCTCTCGTACCTGCGTGAACTCGAAGACCGCCGCGAGGCCGTGCTGAAGAGCATCGACGAGCAGGGCAAGCTGACCCCCGCGCTGCGTGCCGCGATCGAGGCGGCCCCCACCAAGCAGGAGCTCGAAGACCTCTACCTGCCGTTCAAGCCGCGCCGCCGCACCAAGGGCATGATCGCCCGCGAGGCCGGGCTGGAGCCGCTGGCCGACAAGTTGTTCGCCGACCCGTCGCTCGACCCGGCCGCCGAGGCGGTGGCCTTCATCAATGCCGAAGGCGGTTTCGCCGATGCGCTGGCGGTGCTCGACGGCGTGCGCGACCTGCTCAGCGAGCGCTGGGCCGAAGACGCCGCGCTGGTCGGCAAGCTGCGCGCCTGGCTGTGGGACGAAGGCCTGCTGCGCTCCAAGCTGATGGACGGCAAGGACGTCAACCACCCCGACATCTCCAAGTTCCGCGACTACTTCGAGTACGACGAGCCGATCAACCGCGTGCCGTCGCACCGCGCGCTGGCCGTGTTTCGTGGCCGCACGCTCGAGTTCCTCGATGCGAAGCTGGTGCTCGACGAAGAGGTGGTACCGGGGCAACCGACGATCGCCGAAGGCCGCATCGCGGTGCACCTCGGCTGGAGCCACAAGAAGCGCCCGGCCGACGACCTGATCCGCAAGACCATCGGCTGGACCTGGAAGGTCAAGCTCAGCCTGAGCCTGGAGCGCGACCTGTTCAGCCGCCTGCGTGAAGAGGCCGAGAAGGTCGCGATCAAGGTGTTCGCCGAGAACCTGCGCGACCTGTTGCTGGCCGCGCCGGCCGGCCCGCGCGTCGTGATGGGGCTGGACCCCGGCATCCGCACCGGCGTGAAGGTCGCCGTGGTCGACGCGACCGGCAAGGTGCTCGACACCCACACCGTCTACCCGCACGAGCCGCGCAACGACTGGGAAGGCTCGCTTCACACGCTGGGCCGGCTGTGCGCGACGCACGGCGTCAACCTGATCGCGATCGGCAACGGCACCGCGAGCCGCGAGACCGACAAGCTGGCTGCCGACCTGATCAAGCGCATCCAGCAGCTGGCACCGGGCACGCACATCGACAAGGTGGTGGTCAGCGAGGCCGGCGCGTCCGTCTACTCGGCCAGCGAGTACGCCAGCAAGGAGCTGCCCGACCTCGACGTGAGCCTGCGCGGCGCGGTCAGCATCGCGCGGCGCCTGCAGGATCCGCTCGCGGAACTCGTGAAGATCGAGCCGAAGAGCATCGGCGTCGGCCAGTACCAGCACGACGTGAACCAGAGCGAGCTCGCGCGCAGCCTCGACACCGTGATCGAGGATTGCGTGAACTCGGTGGGCGTCGACCTGAACACCGCGTCGGCGCCGCTGCTGTCGCGCGTGTCGGGCCTGAGCAGCGCGGTGGCCGCGAGCATCGTGCGCTGGCGCGATGCGAACGGCGCCTTCCGCAACCGCCAGCAGCTGCTGGACGTGAGCGGCCTCGGCGCCAAGACCTTCGAGCAGAGCGCCGGCTTCCTGCGCATCCGCGGCGGCGACAACCCGCTGGACCAGTCGGGCGTGCACCCGGAAACCTACCCGGTGGTCGAGAAGATCATGGCCGCGGTCAGCAAGCCGGCGGCCGAGGTGATGGGCCGCAGCGACGTGATCCGCGCGCTGAAGCCCGAGGCCTTCGCGAGCGAGAAGTTCGGTGCGATCACGGTGAAGGACATCTTCGCCGAGCTGGAGAAGCCGGGCCGCGATCCGCGCCCCGACTTCAAGGTGGCGCGCTTCAACGACGGCGTCGAGGACCTGAAGGACCTGCAGCCGGGCATGACGCTCGAAGGCACCGTCAGCAACGTCGCGCAGTTCGGCGCCTTCATCGACCTGGGCGTGCACCAGGACGGCCTGGTGCACGTGAGCCAGCTGAGCAACAAGTTCGTCAACGATGCGCGCGAGGTCGTGAAGACCGGCGACATCGTCAAGGTCAAGGTGCTCGAGGTCGATATGGCGCGCAAGCGCATCTCGCTGACGATGAAGCTCGACGCGGTGGTCGCGCCGCGCGGCGAGCGCCAGGGCGACAACAGCTTCCGGCCGGCGGGGCGGGGCGAGCGCACTGGTGGTGGTGGGGGCGGCGGGCGTGCGCCGCAGCAACAGCAGGCGACGCAGCAATCCGCAATGGCGGCCGCGTTTGCGAAGCTGCAGACCAAGCGCTGAGCCAGGACCGGCGATCCAGGGCACCATCCGCGGCATGACACTTCAAACACCTCACCGAGTATCACAGCGATGAACACACGTCTTCGATCCCTGGCCCTGGTCGCCGCACTCGGTGCCGCGGCACTGCTCGGCGCCTGCGCGCACAAGCCCGGCCCGAGCGCCACCGCCATCCTGCTGCCCACCAACGGCAATGCCGCGCAAGGCGTCGTCACCTTCCAGATGGTCGACGACCGCGTGCTGGTCAAGGGCAAGGTGCGCGGCCTGAAGCCGTTCCAGGACCACGGTTTCCACGCCCATGAGAAGGGCGACTGCTCCAGCGGCGACGGCATGAGCACCGGCGGCCACTTCAACCCGACCAACAAGCCGCACGGTTCGCCGCTCGGCGACCACCATGCCGGCGACATCCCGGCGATCACCGCCGATGCGAGCGGCGTGGCCGAGTTCGAATTCCTGCTCAGCGACGTCACCATCGGCTCCGGCCCGACCGACCTGGTCGGCCGCGGGTTGATCGTGCACGCGAGCCAGGACGACTACGCAACGCAGCCGACCGGCAACTCCGGCGCCCGCATCGCCTGCGGCGTCATCAAGCGAGACATGTGAGCCCCCCAGTCGCTGCGCTCCTGCCCCCAAGGGGCTCCTCCCATCGGCCCGGCAAAGCCGGATCCTGGGGAGTGGCTTGGCCTTGAAGGCTTTGTTCGTCGCCGCCGGTCCGAAGGCGCGCGAGCACCTGCGCCGCGACGGCCTGCGCCCGCAGGATGTGCGGGCCATCCCGGCCGCGGCCGGCGGGCCGAAGGGCCTGGCGCTGAACCACCTCGATCGCTTCCTGTTCGGCGACTGGCTGCCGCGCAGCGACCACACGGTGCACCTGCTCGGCGCATCGATCGGTGCGTGGCGCATGGCCACCGGCTGCCTCGACGACCCGGCGCGCGAGCTGGCGCAGATGGCCGCCGACTACATCGGCCAGCAGTACGAGCACGCGCCCGGCAGGCAACCGACCGCGACCCACGTCAGCCAGGTGTTCGCCGACAACCTGGTGCGCCAGTTCGGCGCGCGCGAGGCGCAGGTGCTGCAGCATCCGCGCTACCGGTTGCACGTCTTCACGAGCCGCGGCCGGCACGTGCTGGGCCGGCAGGGGCGGCTGCGCACGCCGATCGGCTACCTGGGCGCGTTCGCGGCCAATGCCGTGAGCCGCCGCGCGATGGGCGGCTGGCTGGAGCGCGTCGTGTTCTCGGACCCGCGCGATGCCTTGCCGCTGTCGCTCACCGACTACCGCACGCACACGGCCGCGCTCGATGGCTCGAACCTGCGTGCGAGCATCCTCGCGAGCTGCTCGATCCCGTTCTGGCTCGACGCGGTGCACGACATCCCCGGCGGGCCCCCCGGCGCCTACTGGGACGGCGGCATCACCGATTACCACCTGCACCTCGACTACGCGTCGATGCACGACGGCCTGGCGCTGTACCCGCACTTCCAGAGGACGGTGGTGCCGGGCTGGCTCGACAAGGGCTTCAAGCGCCGCCACCGCGCCAGCGCGATGCTCGACAACCTGATCGTGCTGTACCCGAACCCGGAATGGATCGCGACGCTGCCGCACGGCAAGCTGCCCGACCGGGCCGACTTCAAATCCTGGGGCGAGGACGTGGCCGGCCGGCAGGCGGTGTGGACCCGCGCGTTGCAGGAAAGCGAACGGCTTCGTGACGATTTCGCGAATTGGCTGGATCACCCTGAGGCCGACGCGCTGTAGGACGGCGCGCCATGCGCCGGAACGGTGCGGCGCTCCCCTAAAATTCGCTGGATGCGCGACCTGCTGCTGTCCCCTCCGCCACTCCCCTTGTCCTCCCCGTTGCAGTTCCGTCGCGCCTTCGAATCGACTGCCACGCCGGCGCTCGACCTCCGCATCCACACGGGCGAAGAGCCGCGGCACATTGCCGCCCCCGCGCTGCTGTACCCCGCCGGCCCGGTCACCGAGACCTGGAGCGTGCCCGGCACGCTGCACGAGCAGCGCCGCGGTGCCGCGCGCTTCGTGAGCGACRGGCAGTGGTTGATGGGCACGCTGTGCATCGACGACCGGACCTGGCCGGGCGGCATCTGCGCCGCGGCGCGGCAGGTCTACGA